>JBFJKO010000014.1:0-18065 GCA_041634935.1 Nocardioides sp. | reverse complement strand
GGGTGACACCGATCCCGAGCCGGCAGCCGGCCAGACGCAGGGCGATGCCCTGCGCCGCCGAGGCCAGGTCGGGGTCGAGGTCGGGCGCCGGGGCGACGACCTCGTGGCAGATGCCGTCGCGCTGGGTCGAGGCGACCACGGGGTAGGCGGCTGCCTGACCGCTGGGCGAGCGCGCGACGAGCGCCGAGAGCTCCCGGCGGAAGGCGACGCGCTCCTCGGCGAGCAGCTGGACCCCGGCCGCCGCAGCGGCCTCGAACGCCTCGGCACAGTCGTCGACGGCGTCGACGAACCAGACACCTCGCCCGTCGTACCCGCCGCGGGTGGTCTTGAGCACGCACGGGAGGCCGAAGGCGACGACGTCGTCGAGGTCCGCCACGACCGCGTTGCGCGGGCACGGCACGTCCAGCTCGGCCAGGCGCGAGCGCATCACGGCCTTGTCCTGCGCGTGGACGAGCGCGTCGGGCCCGGGCCGTACGGCGACGCCGGTCGCAGCGAGCGCGCGCAGGTGCTCGGTCGGGACGTGCTCGTGGTCGAAGGTGACGGCGGCGGCACCGGCGGTGACGGCGAGCAGCGCGTCGAGGTCGGTGTGGTGACCCACGAGCTGGTCGGGGATGACCTGGGCCGCCGAGACGCCCTCGGCCTCGGCGAGCAGCCGGAGCGGGATGCCCAGCGCCGCGGCGGGCTCGGCCATCATCCGCGCGAGCTGTCCACCGCCGATCACCGCGATGACGGGAGCGAGTTCAGACACGACACGGCATCCTACGCAGGCGGGTCGGCGCCGAGTCGGGCGACTACGCCTCCTGGGCGGCCGCGGTGGACGCGGTCGCGGCCGACCCGGCGGGCGCCGAGGTCTCGAAGCGCAGTCCCTTGCCCCGCACGGTGCTGATGAGGCTCGGGTGCCGGCTGTCGTCGCCGAGCTTGCGGCGCACCCAGCCGAGGTGGACGTCGATCGTCTTGGACGACGTCCAGAAGGTGGTGTGCCAGACCTCGCGCATGAGCTCCTCGCGCGTCACGAGCGCCCCGGCCCGGGAGATCAGGGCCTGCAGGAGGTCGAACTCCTTGCGCGACATCACGACCTCACGTTCACCGCGCCACACACGGCGGTGGCGGGTGTCCACGCGAACGTCCTGGGCCTGAAGCATCGCTCCAACCTAGGAAGAACTGCCGCTCGACGGGGGCCGAATGGCGGATTTGGGCCACCCTTTCGGGCGGTGTTCTAGACCGGAGGGCCCGTCACTCCCCCGTCACGTCTCCCGTCACGTCTCCCGTCACTCACCTGTCGACGGGGCCGATCCCGGGCTCAGTGACGCCGTACGGCGACCGGCTCGATGACCCCGAACCCGCGCACCGGGCGAGCCGGCAGGCGCCGGGTCTCGAACTGGTTGGCCGGCAGCAGCGCGGCCGTGGCGGCGTCGATGATGATGCGGTTGCGTCGCGCGACCGCGGTCAGTCGCGCCGCCATGTTGACCGGCGGGCCGAAGACGTCACCGAGCCGCGTCACGATGTCGCCGGTCGCCAGCCCCACGCGCACGTCGGGCATGCGGGAGTCGCGGCCGATCACGTTGATGATCCCCTCGGCGGTGTCGTAGGCGCGGATCGGGTCGTCGTTCACGAACAGCACCGAGTCACCGATGCTCTTGATCACGCGGCCGTGCTGATTGGCCACGACGTCGGCGCAGCGCGACTCGAAGAGCTCGACGAGGTCGCCGATGCGGCCGCGCGAGATCTGGTTGCTGAGCGCGGTGAAGCTGACGATGTCGGCGAACCCGACGCTCAGGCGGGTGGTGTCGAGGTCGGTCTCGCCCTCGCCGTCGCTCCCGAGGGCGAAGATCCGCGAGACCGCGGCCGTGAGGTGGCGCCGCCAGACGTAGAGCATCAGCTCCTCGAACGGCTCGCTGAGCCCCTCGAAGAGGTCGATCGCCGCCTCGGCGCGGGTGACGCCGGGACGGTCCTCGCTGAGCTCCTCCACCCGGTGGGCCATGGCGCTGACCTCCCAGTCGGCCAGCCGGGCCATGTTCTGGCCCAGGGCGCGGGTGAGGCTGAGCGCGAGGTCGAAGTCGATCAACCCCGAGTCCATCGTGCCCCCGAGCGTGGCCAGCGCCTCGACGTCGGCGTCGGTGTAGGCGGCGTCGCGGTCGTTCTGCGGGAAGCCCAGCGTGCGCCACAGCCGCTGCGCCTGCTCCAGGGGCACGCCGGTGCGATCGGCGACCTCTGCGGAGGTGTAGCGCGGCTCGCCACCCAGGATCACCCGGGCGACCTCACCGGTCACGCCGGCGTCCTCGGTCCCGTCCGGAGCGTCCTGGTCGTCGGCTCCCGCGTCGTCAGCGACCACGGAGGTCAGTGCCCCTCGTGCGCGCGGGTCTCGCCCCCGTGCAGTCCGTGGAGCAGCTCGTTGAGCCGGCGCTGGGTGCTCTCGACCCGCGGGATGTCGTAGATGAGCACCTGCCCGTGGGTGCTGGCATCGCTGATCACGAGCGTGCCGCACCCGAGCACGCGGTCGATCAGGTCGAGCTCGTAGGCGACGTCGCTGATGCGCCCGAGCGGGATGTCGTGGCCGCGGCGCGTGAGGATCCCGTTGCGGGTGATCAGGCGACGGTCGGTGATCGTGTAGGACGAGGAGAGCCAGTCGAGGAAGGGCCACAGCACCCGCCACAGCGCGAGCACCCCGATCAACCCCCACACCACGAGCAGCGCGGTGCCGTCGTCGGTGACGAGGACGCCGAACAGCACCCCGGCCGCGAGCAGCACGACGAGCGTGAGCAGCGGCAGGAGCAGCGCCTTGGGATGCGTCCGCGTGCTGACGACGATCTTCTCGCCGGGGTTCAGCAGCTTCTGGGAGATCACCACGGGGCGATCATGTCACCCGACGGCCCTGACGTGCACCACGTCACCTGCGGCGACGGCCTGCTCGACTCCCCCGGGTCCACCGGCTCGCACGAGCAGCCGACCGTCGGCGTCGATGCCGGAGGCCAGCCCCTCGAGCACGCTCCCGTCGGGCAGGTCGACGCGGACGGTGCGCCCGACGGTCACGCAGGCGGCCGCGTAGGACTCGGCCAGCCGGGCGTCGCGGACCTCGCCGCCGGCCGCCCAGACGTCGTAGGCCTCGCGGATCCCCGCGAGCACGTCGATCAGGACGTCGGTGCGGTCGACGGAGCGGCCGAGCTCGATCTCGAGGGACGTCGCGTGCGGCACGGGCAGCTCGTCGGCCCGCAGGTTCACGTTGATCCCGACGCCCACGACGGCTGCCGGACCGTCAGGCGTCTCGATGCGCTCGACCAGGATGCCCGCGACCTTGCGCTCCCCGATCAGGACGTCGTTGGGCCACTTGACCCCCACGACCGGCGCAGCGGCGTCCTGGGACCCGACCAGCGCGGTGAGCGCCTTGTCGACGGCGTACCCCGTGAGGAGCGGGAGCCAGGGCCAGGACCGGGCCGGCACCGTCGGGCGCAGCAGCAGCGAGAACGTCACGGCCGTGCCGGCCGGCGACTCCCAGGTGCGGTCGAGGCGGCCCCGACCGGCGCGCTGGTGGTCGGCGACGACCACGAGACCATCGGGCGCCCCATCGCGGGCACGTGCGGCCAGGACCGCGTTGGTGGAGGACGCCTCATCGACCACCTCGATGCTCAGCTCGGGGAGCAGCTCGGGCCCGGACTCGGTGAGCCTGGCCCTGTCGAGGGGTGGGCGCGCGGCACGCTCGGAAGTCACGAGCACTAGCCTGTCCTACCGGACCGTCCGGACCAAGCACCGCCGTGACCCACCACCGGACGACCCACACCCTGAGACACACCCTGAGACAACCGAGCACGCATCGAGCAGGAGAACCGTGAGCGCCCAGGCAACGACACCAGGCGAGGGGACCGACGTCCCGGCCGACCTCGACATTCACACGACCGCCGGCAAGCTGGCCGACCTCGACCGCAGGCTCGACGAGGCGGTGCACGCCGGGTCGGCGAAGGCCGTCGAGAAGCAGCACGCCAAGGGTCGTCAGACCGCTCGTGAGCGCATCGAGATGCTCTTCGACGAGGGCTCGTTCGTCGAGCTCGACGAGCTCGCCCGGCACCGCTCGACGGCGTTCGGCCTGGAGAAGAACCGTCCCTACGGCGACGGCGTCATCACCGGCTACGGCACGATCGACGGGCGCCAGACCTGCGTGTTCTCCCAGGACTTCACCGTCTTCGGTGGCTCTCTCGGTGAGGTCTACGGCGAGAAGATCGTCAAGGTCATGGACCTCGCGATCAAGACCGGCTGCCCGATCATCGGCATCAACGAGGGTGCGGGCGCACGCATCCAGGAGGGTGTCGTCTCGCTCGGCCTGTACGGCGAGATCTTCCGCCGCAACGTGCACGCCTCGGGCGTCATCCCGCAGATCTCGATGATCATGGGCAACTGTGCCGGCGGGCACGTCTACTCCCCCGCCGTCACCGACTTCACCATCATGGTCGACCAGACCTCGCACATGTTCATCACCGGCCCCGACGTGATCAAGACCGTCACCGGCGAGGACGTCTCCATGGAGGAGCTCGGCGGCGCACGCACCCACAACACCAAGTCGGGCAACGCCCACTACATGGCCTCCGACGAGCAGGATGCGATCGACTACGTCAAGGCGCTGCTCTCGCACCTGCCGCAGAACAACCTCGACGAGCCGGTCGTCTACGACGAGGTCGCCGACACCGAGTTCACCGACCTCGACCGGTCGCTCGACACGATCATCCCCGACAGCCCCAACCAGCCCTACGACATGCACGACGTGATCACCGCGGTCCTCGACGACGAGGAGTTCCTCGAGGTCATGGAGCTGTTCGCGCCCAACCTGATCATCGGCTACGGCCGGGTCGAGGGCCGGCCGGTGGGCGTCGTGGCCAACCAGCCGATGCAGTTCGCCGGCACGCTCGACATCGACGCCTCCGAGAAGGCCGCGCGCTTCGTGCGCACCTGCGACGCCTTCAACATCCCGGTCCTGACCTTCGTCGACGTCCCCGGCTTCCTGCCCGGTACCGACCAGGAGTGGAACGGCATCATCCGCCGCGGCGCCAAGCTGATCTACGCCTACTCCGAGGCGACGGTCCCGCTGGTCACCGTGATCACGCGCAAGGCCTACGGCGGTGCCTACGACGTCATGGGCTCCAAGCACCTCGGTGCCGACATCAACGTCGCGTGGCCCACCGCCCAGATCGCCGTCATGGGCGCCCAGGGCGCGGCCAACATCGTGCACCGCAAGACCCTCGCCCAGGTCGAGGCCGAGGGTGGCGACGTGGAGGCCCGTCGCGCCGAGCTGATCGACGAGTACGAGACCACGCTCGCCAACCCCTACATCGCGGCCGAGCGCGGCTACATCGACGCGGTCATCGCCCCGCACGAGACCCGCGTCGAGGTCGTCCGTGCGCTGCGCCTGCTGCGCTCCAAGCGGGCGACGCTGCCGCCGAAGAAGCACGGGAACATCCCGCTGTGACCGGGCTTTCGCCGACGAAGGAGGCCTGAATGCCCGGAACAGAAGAGCCGGCGAGCGAAGCGAGCACCTCGCCGTCCGCACCGCAGGTGCCGCTGCTGCGCATCGTCACGCCGAGCACCACGCCGGAGGAGGTGGCCGCGATCGTGGCCGTCTTCTCCGCGCTCGGTGGCGACGACGCCCCGCGGCCCCGGCCTCGGCCGCAGTGGAACACCCCGGCCCGGATGGCACGGCCCGCCGTGTCGCACGGTCCGGGCGGCTGGCGCGCCAGCGCGCTCCCACGGTGACGTCCCTCGTCCTCGCCTCCGCCTCCCCCGCCCGTCTCGCGACCCTGCGCAGCGCGGGGGTGGAGCCGACGGTGATCGTGTCCGGCGTCGACGAGTCCCAGCTCGAGGGGCTCTCACCGCTCGACCTCGCCGTCGGTCTGGCCGAGCTCAAGAGCGCCGCCGTCGCGGCGCGTGACGACCTGCCGGCCGGCGCCCTGGTGCTGGGGTGTGACTCCGTGCTCGAGCTGGACGGCGAGGCGCTCGGCAAGCCGGGCGACCCCGAGACCGCGATCCGCCGCTGGCAGGCCATGCGCGGGCGCAGCGGCGTGCTGCAGACCGGGCACAGCCTGCGCGACACCGCCACGGGGCAGCACGTCTCGGCGACCGCCTCGACCACCGTGCACTTCTCCGACGTCTCCGACGACGAGATCGCGGCCTACGTCGCGACCGGCGAGCCGCTGCACGTGGCCGGGGCCTTCACCGTCGACGGCCTCGGTGGTGCGTTCGTCACCGGCATCGAGGGGTGCCACCACAACGTCGTCGGGGTCAGCCTGCCGCTGCTGCGGAGCCTCGTCGCCGACCTCGGTCATCGCTGGGTCGACCTGTGGACGGCCTCAGACCGCTGAGGTCGCTCGCTCTGCCGACTCGCGCGGGCGCCTGAAGACGAAGCGCCGGAAGAGGTAGAACCGCGCCCCGAAGGCCAGCACCAGCCCGATCCCGTTCGCCGACAGGTTGTCGGACAGGGCGTCGTCCAGCCCGAGCACGTGACGGCTGACCGCCAGGCACCCGACCGGCAGCGCCATCGCGGCGACGTTGATGACGACGTACGCCGTCCAGCCGCCGTCGGCCTGACGCGGCGGGCGGTGGGGGAAGACCCAGCCGCGGGCGCCGTGATAGCTGATCACCATGCCGACCGTGTTGGCGACCACGTAGGCGGGGATCGCCTGGTCCTCGAGCAGGGGGTCGCCGACCACCCAGCCGTGCAGCAGGACGTTGAAGAGCAGGAACGACACCCAGGTCGCCGCCTGCGCCACCGCGAAGAACCGCCACACCTCCCCCAGGAGGTGTCGCCAACGGTTGCTCACCCCGCAACCCTAGGGGCGCGGCCATCCCTGGCCGGACCCCGTCTACTCCACGGGCAGGCCCAGGCCTCGCGCGATGAGCATGCGCTGCACCTCCGAGGTGCCCTCGCCGACCTCGAGCACCTTGGCGTCGCGGTAGAACCGCGCCACCGGGTACTCCTCCATGAAGCCGTAGCCGCCGAAGACCTGCGTGGCGATGCGGGTGGCCGTCACCGCCGACTCGGTCGAGTAGACCTTCGCGATCGAGGCGGCCTGCTTGAACTGCTGGTACGTCGGGCCGCCGGACGCGCCCATCGCATCCTTCATCGCCGCCGCCTTGTAGGTCAGCATCCGGCTCGCCTCGAGCATCACCTGCAGGTCGGCGATCTGGAAGGCGACGCCCTGCTTGCGACCGATCGGGCCGCCGAACGTCTGCCGCTCGCCGGCGTACTGCACCGACATGTCGAGGCACGCCTGGATGCACCCGACGCTCAGCGCCGAGATGGCCACGCGGCCGTCGTCGAGGGTCGCGAGGAACTGGGCGTAGCCGCGTCCCTGCTCGCCGAGGAGGTGGTCGGCGGGCACGTGGACGTCGGTGAAGCTCAGCGGGTGGGTGTCGGAGGCGTGCCAGCCGAGCTTGTCGTAGGCCTTCTCCGCCACGAAGCCGTCGGTGCCGCTGGGCAGCATGATCGCGCTGATCTCCGGGCGGCCGTCCTCGCGGGTGCCGGTGCGGGCGGTGACGGTGACCAGGCTGGTGATCTCGGAGCCCGAGTTGGTGATGAACTGCTTGGACCCGTTGACGATCCACTCGCCGTTGACGAGCTCGGCCTTGGTCTTGGTGGCACCGGCGTCGGAACCCGCGCCGGGCTCGGTCAGCCCGAAGCCGGCCAGCTTCTCACCCGCCACCAGCGGGGGCAGCCAGGCCTCCTGCTGCTCGGTTGTGCCGAAGTTGAGCAGCGGGTTGATGCCCAGCCCCACGCCGGCCTGGAGCGTGATGCCCATCGACTGGTCGACGCGGCCGAGCTCCTCGATCGCGACGCAGAGGCTGGTGAAGTCGCCGTCCTCACCCGCTCCGCCGAACTCCTCGGGGGCGGTGAGGCCGAAGAGGCCGAGCTTGCCCATCTGGTGCACCACGTCGACCGGGAAGTGGTGGTCTCGGTCCCACTGCGCGGCGTGGGGCGCGATCTCGGCCTCCGCGAACTCGCGGACGCTGCGGCGGAACTCTTCATGCTCACGGGACAGCTCGAACGTCATGCCGCCATGCTAGGCCGGTTAGCGTTCGTTAACCAGCCCCGCGAGGGTGCTCGCGGCCTCAGGTGCGGAAGGGAGCGACCGCAGCCCAGGCGGGGTCGTGGTCGCGGTCGACCTGCACCTCACCGGCGGGCCAGGCGGTGACCGCTGCGCGTGCGACGCCGTCGACGTCCGAGGTCGAGTCGACGTAGTAGTGCAGCACGCGCGCGCCGGCGCTGGTCTCGTGCGCGACGAGCCGGCCGGCGCCGCCGATCCGCTCGGTCAGGTCGTCCTCCAGCTCACGCAACGCCGCCAGGGACGCCTCGTCGGGGAAGCCGTCCTCGGTACGGCCCGCGTAGGGCACGCGCACCCCGAGGTGGTCGTCGAGCTCGGGGGCGGACGTCGGCGACAGCGGTACCTGGGCGCCCACGAGCACGGCGCCGCCGGGGCCCGTGCCGCGAAGCAGGACCCAGGTCGGGAGCCCCTGCTCGTCGAGGTGCTCCTCGCGGAGCTGCTGGACCGAGGCGGCCAGGTCGCCGAGGGGAAGCACCGTGACGGCGTCGCCCTCGGGCGTCTCGGGCACCTCGGCGGTGACGTTGATCGAGCTGATCCAGGTCTCGACGTCGTCCTCGCCCAGCGCGGCGTCGAGCGCGAGCACGGCCACCTGCTGGAGCCCCTGGTGCGAGAGTCCCTCGAAGGCCTCGTGGTGCAGCACGACGCCGAGGCGGTTGCCCTCACGGGTGGTGGCGACGCGGATCTGGTCGAGCGGCAGCGGGTGCTCGCCCAGGCTCAGCGAGACGTCGGTGAGGTCGACGGGCTGGCGCGAGTCGGCGTACTGCCAGGTCGACGTCGGCTCGGGCGCGGCCCGCAGCCACCGGCGTGCGACGGCGCGCAGCGCAGGATCGCCCTCGGGCGAGACGACCAGCACGTGCTCGGAGTCGACGCCCGGGCCGAGCTCCCAGACGAGACCCTCCTGCACGGCCCCGACCCGCTCGGTCAGCTCCTCGACCACGTCCTCGGCTCCCCCGCGGGCGATGGCGTCGGCGCAGAGCGTCGCGCCCTCGTCCACCCACCACCGCCAGAAGGCCTGGACCGGTGAGGTCGCGGTGGGGTCCTCGGTGCTGTGGTTCACGTGAGTCCGTCCTAGTCGCAGTTGTCGCAGAGTCCCGTGGCGGGGATGGCCATGAAGCAGCGGGGGCACACGTTCACCGGCCGGTCGACGGGTGCGACCTTCTTGGGCACCACGGGCTTCGGCTCGCGGGGCGCCCGGGTCGACGTCGATGCTCTCGCGGCCCCGCCGGCCGCCGCCGCCCGGGGGGCCCGGGCCCGCGACGGCTTCATCTCCACGATCTCGGGGTGCCCGCCGTCCTCCGGCGCGGAGCCGGCCCAGCGGTAGCACTCCAGGCGCGCGCGGGCCGCGTGGCGCTCGCGGGCGGTGGGATCGGTGAGGGGCAGGTCGTCGGCGGCACGGAGGACGTCGTCGTAGCGCTCCCCGACCCAGCCGCGGCCGTCGACGACCAGGGCCGTCAGCGGCGGGTAGGCGTCGCGGTGGTGCAGGGCAGCGAGGGGCTGGAGGAGCTTGGAGAGCCAGCGCGGGTGCGGTCGCGAGGTGGCGATGCCGGTCTCGGTGAGGAGCCGGTGCGCGAGCGCCCCCTCGGTGATCGTCGCGTGGTATCGCGAGGCGACCTCCTCCAGGATCTCGTGGGTGGCCCGCGCCCACGTCTCGAGGGCGATCGCCTCCGAGGTCCCGGTTCCTTCGGGCTCGTACCAGAACCCCTTGCGCTCCTGCTGGTACTCAGACACGACCCCGAGCATAGGGGCCCGCCGGACGTCCATCCAGGGAGCCTGCGTCCACGCCGGGACGAAGGAGCGATAGCCTGCCGCGCGGGATCCCGATCCCTCTCACCGATAGATCACCGTCGCATCGACAGGCCACCCCAGGAGCGTCCACGTGCCCGACAGCAAGCCGCTGCAGAAGGTCCTCATCGCCAACCGTGGCGAGATCGCCGTCCGGGTCATCCGGGCCTGCAAGGACGCCGGAATCGGCAGCGTGGCGGTCTACGCCGAGCCCGACCGCGACGCGCAGTTCGTGCGCCTCGCCGACGAGGCCCACTCCCTCGGCGGCGCGACCCCGGCCGACTCCTACCTCGACATCGCCAAGATCATCAAGATCGCCCAGGACACCGGCGCCGACTCGGTGCACCCGGGCTACGGCTTCCTCGCAGAGAACGCCGACTTCGCCCAGGCCGTCCTCGACGCCGGGCTGATCTGGATCGGCCCCCCGCCGGCCGCGATCGAGGCCCTCGGCGACAAGGCCAAGGCCAAGCACATCGCCGAGCGTGCCAACGCGCCGCTGGCCCCGGGCACCAAGGACCCCGTCAAGGACGCCGACGAGGTCGTCGCCTTCGCCGAGGAGCACGGCCTCCCCGTCGCGATCAAGGCGGTCTTCGGCGGCGGTGGCCGTGGCCTCAAGGTCGCGCGCACCATGGAGGAGATCCCCGACGCCTACGAGTCGGCGGTCCGCGAGGCCGTGGGCGCCTTCGGCCGCGGCGAGTGCCTGGTCGAGAAGTTCCTCGATAAGCCGCGCCACGTCGAGACCCAGTGCCTGGCCGACCAGCACGGCAACGTCGTCGTCGTCTCGACCCGCGACTGCTCGCTCCAGCGTCGTCACCAGAAGCTCGTCGAGGAGGCGCCCGCGCCGTTCCTGACCGACGACCAGGTCACCCGTCTCTACGAGTCGTCGAAGGCGATCCTGCGCGAGGCCGAGTACGTCGGCGCCGGCACCTGCGAGTTCCTCGTCGCCAAGGACGGCACGATCTCCTTCCTCGAGGTCAACACCCGCCTCCAGGTGGAGCACTGCGTCTCCGAGGAGGTCACCGGCATCGACCTGGTGCGCGAGATGTTCCGCATCGCCGCCGGCGAGGAGCTCGGCTACGACGACCCCGAGGTGCGCGGTCACTCGATCGAGTTCCGCATCAACGCCGAGGACGGCGGCGCCAACTTCATGCCCGCCCCCGGCACCCTGTCGGCCTGGAGCCCGCCCAGCGGCCCCGGCGTGCGTCTCGACGGCGGCTACGAGAACGGCGAGACCATCCCGGGCTCGTTCGACTCCCTCATCGCCAAGCTGATCGTGACCGGCCGCGACCGCACGCAGGCGCTGGAGCGCTCGCGCCGTGCCCTCGACGAGTTCGTGGTCGACGGCATGCCGACCGTCATCCCCTTCCACCGCACCGTGGTGAGCGACCCGGCCTACGTCGGCGCCTCGACCCCCAGCGGCGAAGGTGACTTCACCGTCTACACGACCTGGATCGAGACCGACTTCGACAACCAGATCGAGCCCTTCCGTGGCGACGCGGCCGAGGCCGCCGAGGCCGGCGAGCGCCAGACCGTGGTCGTCGAGGTCGGCGGCAAGCGCGTCGAGGTCGTCATCCCCGCCGGGCTCGGCGGACTGTCGTCCGGCGGTGGCGGTGGCGCCAAGAAGCCCAAGCGTGCCGGCGGCAAGAAGTCCGGCGCCAAGGCGTCCGGCGACTCGGTCACCAGCCCGATGCAGGGCACCGTCGTCAAGGTCACCGTCGAGGAGGGCCAGGAGGTCGCCGAGGGCGACACCATCGTGGTCATCGAGGCGATGAAGATGGAGCAGCCGCTCAAGGCCCACAAGGCCGGCACGGTGACCGGGCTGGCCGCCGAGGTCGGCGCGACGGTGACCAGTGGCGAATCCATCTGCGAGCTCAAGGACTGACACCGACGGCGGGGACGACCCCGGCGGCACGACCCAGCTCGTGCTCGCCGGTGTCATCACCGCCGTCGTCGGCTTCACCTCCTCGTTCGCGGTCGTCCTCACCGGGCTGACGGCGGTCGGGGCAGACCCACGCGAGGCGGCGTCGGGGCTGCTCGTCCTGTCCTTGACGATGGGCATCGGCTCCGTCGTCTTCTCCTGGCGCACCCGGCTGCCGGTGACGATGGCGTGGTCCACCCCCGGCGCCGCGCTGCTCGCCGGGGCGACGCTGCCCGACGGCGGCTACGCCGACGCGGTCGGCGCGTTCGTCGTCGCCGGGCTCCTCCTGGCCCTGACCGGCCTCGTGCGTCCGCTCGGTGAGTGGGTCGCACGCATCCCCGTCGCCCTGGCCAACGCCATGCTCGCGGGCGTGCTCCTGGGGCTGTGCGTGCAGCCCTTCCTGGCGCTCGCCGACTCCCCCGCGGCCATCGCCCCGGTGCTGCTGACCTGGCTGGCCCTGCTGCGGCTCGCCAGGCGCTGGGCGGTGCCCGGCGCGTTCGTCGCCGCGGTGGTCGTCATCGTCGCGTCCGGGTCGCTGGCCGACGTCGATGCCGCGGACCTCGCGCCCGGGCTCACGTGGACCACGCCCCACCTCGACCCGCTGACGGTCGTCGCGCTCGGCGTCCCGCTCTACCTCGTGACCATGACCAGCCAGAACATCCCGGGCGCCGCCGTGCTGGCCTCCTTCGGCTACCGGGCGCCGTTGCGACCGGCGCTCGTCTACACCGGCACGACGACCGTGGCGACCGCGGGACTGGGCGGCTTCGCGATCAACCTCGCGGCGATCTCGGCGGCGCTGGCTGCCGGGCCGGCGGCACACCCCGACCCCGCTCGTCGGTGGGTGGCCGGGGTCGCCACGGGGGTGACGTACGTCGTGCTCGGCCCGCTCGCCGCACTGGTGTCGACGGTGGCGGTGGCCGCGCCTGCCGGCGTCGTGGCCGCTGTCGCCGGGGTCGCCCTGATCGGCACCTTCGGCTCCGCAGCCGCCTTGTCGCTGGCCGACGAGCACTACCGCGAAGCCGCGGCGATCACCTTCGTGGTCGCCGCCTCCGGGCTCGCGATCGTCGGCGTCGGGGCCGCCTTCTGGGCCCTGGTGGCCGGTGGGCTCTACCTGCTCGCGGTCGGGGCCACCCGCTCCGACCCTCGTCCGGTGGTCGGCCCTACAGCGACTGGTCGGCGATCCACTGCAGGATCGCAGCGCTGAACGACTCCTCCGAGAACTGGTCGGCGCGTGCACGGCAGTCGGCCGGGTCGAGGGCGAGGGCGGCCTCGATGCGCTCGGCCCAGGCGGCGGGGTCGAGCTCGGGCAGCAGGTAGCCGGTCACCCCGTCGAGCACGGTCTCCCGGGTGCCCGCGATGTCGAGGGCGAGCACCGGGGTGCCGGCGGCCATCGCCTCGACCGGCACGAGACCGAAGTCCTCCACGGCCGGGTAGACGAGCACGGCGGCGTCGGCCATCAGCTGAGCGACCTCCTCGTCCGTCGTGCCCGTGATGATCTCGACCGGCACGGAGGCGCTCTCGGCCTTCGCCCGCAGCTCCGGCTCGAGGATGCCGCCGCCGACGATCTTGGCCGGCAGACCGGCAGCCTCGGCGGCGTCGATGACGAAGTCGAGGCGCTTGTAGGCGATGAAGCGGCTCAGGCCCAGCACGAAGGGCTGCACGCCCGGCGTCGGCTGCCGCCCCTCGAAGCGACCGAGGTCGATCGGCGGGTGGATCACGGTGGCGTCGCGGTTCCACACCTGCTGGATGCGTTCAGCGGTCGCGGCCGAGTTGGCGGCGTAGGCGACGACGCGCGGGGCGGCCTTGAGGTCCATCCGCCGGATGTGTGCGCACAGGGCCCGCGCCGGGAGGCTCGAGGCGCGGTCGTCGAGGTCGGGGAACCACGCGTAGCGCGCGGGGGTGTGCACGTAGGACACGTGGGGCACGTCGGAGTACACCGCCGTCCAGTGGCTCGACATGTGGTGGCTGGCCACGACGAGGTCGGCCTTGCGGTCGAGGGTGCGGCCCCAGGTCGGCCAGCTGACCGCGTTCATCGCTGCCGCTGCCTCGCGGCGGCGCATCAGCGGCTCCGGGTGCCGGAAGCCTGCGTGGATGCGCTCCCGCGCGATCGAGGGGACTCCGCGGGCGAACGCCACGGGCGTGTAGACCTGCGCGTAGGGCATCGTCGCCGCGAGGTGCTCGACGACACGTTCGGAGCCACCCGTCTCGGAGAGCCACTCGGCGGTGATCCAGGTACGGGCGGGGAGGGGGGAGGTCACCGCGCAGATGTTACTGCGCGGCGTGGGCCGCCGCGGCCGCATCCACGACCTCGAGGGTCGAGGTCAGGCAGTTGGCCCAGGTGAACTGTCCGGCGCGCTCACGTCCGCGGGTCGCGAGGTCGGCGGCGAGGTCGGGCTCGTCGAGGATCCGCGACACCTGCGCGACCATCGTGGAGACGTCGTGGGGGTCGCAGTAGAGCGCCGCGTCGCCGCACCGCTCGCGCAGGGCGGGGATCTCGGACACGACCACCGGGCACCCGTGGGCCATCGCCTCGACCGGCGGCAGCCCGGACGCCTCGTGGAACGACGGGAAGAGCAGCACCGAGGCGGCCTCGTAGTGCGCCTCCAGGGCCGCGTCGCTGAGCTTGCCGGCGAAGACCATCCGGTCGTCGGCCGGTCCGAGGTCGACGGCCTGGTAGATGCCCGAGGGGTCGCCCACGAACACGGCGCGCAGGTCGGGGCGGTCGGCGAGCAGCGCCCGCGCGGCGGCGATCACGCCGGCGACGTTCTTGCGGGGGTTGAGCGCGCCGACGTACAGCACGAACGGGCCGTCCGGCGGCGCCGGGTCGTCGGCCGAGGGCTGCGGGCGGTGGCGCGGCAGGCCTCCGTTGGCGACGGCGACGAGGCGGTCGGCGGCCTCCGGGAAGTGCGCGAGCATCCGGGTGCGCTCGGCCTCGGAGACGGTGATGACGCGCTCGGCCCGACGCATCGTGGAGGGCACCAGCACCTCGTAGACCCGACGGAACGTCGAGCTGACCGTCTCGGGGAAGTCGCGGAACGCCAGGTCGTGCACGGTGACGACGACGGCCGGGCTGCGGCGGCGCAGCGTGATCAGGGGCGCGGTGTTGCCGGGGCAGAAGAGCACGTCGGTGTCGCCGAGGTGGCGCGGCAGCACGGTCTGCTCCCAGCGGTGCCCGGCGCCCCGTCCGACCTCGCGCACGCGAAGGTTCTCGTACGACGGCAGGTCGACCGCGAGCCGTGGCGCGAGCGGCGGGGTGAGGAGCTCGACGGACAGCCCGGTCTCGGCCGACAGCTCGGGCAGCGCCTCGTCGAGGGTCGCGCAGAGCTCACGGGCGTAGCGCTGCACCCCCGTGACGGGCTGGGTGAGGAACCGGCCGTTGATGGTGAGCTTCACGTGCAGGAGTGTGCCGGATCGACGGCGGCGCGGGGCGAGGTGCCACCCTGTGGTGGTGCCCGAGACCTCGACGCCCGCCGCCAGCACTCCGTCCGCGACGTCCCCAGCGACTCCCGATGCGATCGTCGTCGGCGCCGGTCTCGCCGGCCTGGTGGCGACCCACGAGCTCGTCAAGGCCGGCAAGCGGGTGCTCGTCGTCGACCAGGAGAACCGTGCCAACCTCGGCGGCCAGGCCTTCTGGTCGCTCGGCGGACTCTTCTTCGTCGACTCCCCCGAGCAGCGCCGGATGGGCATCAAGGACTCGCGCGAGCTCGCCTGGCAGGACTGGCAGGGCTCGGCGGGCTTCGACCGGCTCGAGCCCGGCCCGGACGGCGCGCCGGGCGAGGACGTGTGGCCGCGGCGCTGGGCCGAGGCGTACGTCGACTTCGCGGCCGGCGAGAAGCGCCGGTACCTGCGCGACCTGGGGCTCCGGACGGTCCCGATGGTCGGCTGGGCCGAGCGCGGGGCGTCGGACCCCCAGGGTCATGGGAACTCGGTGCCGCGCTTCCACCTCACCTGGGGCACCGGGCCCGAGGTCGTGCGCATCTTCGCCGAGCCGGTGCTCGCCGGGGAGGACCGCGGCCTCGTCGAGCTCGCGTTCCGGCACCGCGTCGACGAGGTGGTCGTCGAGGACGGCGTCGTGGTCGGGGTCCGCGGCTCCGTGCTCGAGCCGAGTGACGTCGAGCGCGGCGCGGCCTCCTCGCGCGAGGTCGTCGACTCCTTCGAGCTGCGCGCGCCGGCGGTGATCGTGACCTCCGGCGGGATCGGCGGCAACCACGACCTCGTGCGCGAGACGTGGCCCACCGAGCGGATGGGTGCGGCGCCCGAGCACCTGATCTCCGGCGTCCCGGCACACGTCGACGGCCGGATGCTCGCGATCTCCGAGGCGGCGGGCGCGCGCCTGGTCAACCGTGACCGGATGTGGCACTACACCGAGGGCATCCACAACTGGGACCCGATCTGGCCCGCGCACGCGATCCGGATCATCCCCGGACCGTCGTCGCTGTGGCTCGACGCGCACGGTCGACGCTTCCCCGCGCCCAACTTCCCGGGTTGCGACAACCTCGGCACGATGAAGGCGATCCTCGCGACCGGCTACGACTACTCGTGGTTCGTGCTGACGCAGGCGATCATCGAGAAGGAGTTCGCGCTCTCCGGCTCGGAGCAGAACCCCGACGTCACCGAGAAGGACCTCAAGGTCCTGCTCCGCGAACGGCTCTCCAAGGGCGCACCGAGCCCGGTCGAGGCGTTCAAGGAGCACGGCGAGGACTTCGTCGTCGCCGACACCCTGGCCGACCTCGTGGCGGGGATGAACCGGCTCTCCCGCGGGCCGCAGCTGTCCCTGGAGGAGGTGGAGGCGATGATCACCGCGCGCGACCGCGAGGTCGACAACGACTTCTCCAAGGACGCCCAGCTCATGCTGGTGCACAACGCGCGGCGCTCCCGCACCGACAAGGTCGTGCGCGTGGCCAAGCCCCACAAGATCCTCGATCCCGCCAACGGCCCGCTGATCGCCGTACGGCTCAACATCCTCACGCGCAAGACGCTCGGCGGCATCGAGACCGACCTCGACTCCCGTGCACTGTCGCCGTCCGGCGAGCCCGTGCCCGGCTTGTACGCCGCCGGCGAGGTCGCCGGGTTCGGCGGCGGAGGTGTGCACGGCTACAACGCCCTCGAGGGCACCTTCCTCGGCGGCTGCATCTTCTCGGGGATGAAGGCCGGTCGTGCGGTCGCGCGCGCGGTTGTCGGTGGCGCGCCGTAGGCTTCACGGGTGAGTCGACGATGAGCAAGATGGACAACCTGCGCGCCATGCGTGAAGCGCGCTACGAAGCCGCCCAGAAGCTGGCGAAGAACGGCCCGGCCAAGGCTGCTGCTCCTGCCGCCGCGCCCGCGAAGGCCGCGCCGAAGAAGGCCGCGAGCAAGCCCAAGGCTGCTCCGAAGGCGACCGAAGCCGCCGCCGACGCACTGTGCGGGCACCGCAACATGAGCGGTCGCACGTGCACACGCGAGCAGGGGCACGCGGCGAAGAGTCACCGCTACTCCTGAGCCGGCTGACGCTCCCTCAGTAGTCGACGAGGGTTGGGCGGGCCGCGACGGTCTCGAGCTGCTGAGCGGTGCCGGGGACGGTGAGGGTCTCGGGGATGGCGGTCCAGGGGCCGCCGTTGAGGCGGTAGCGGCCGGTGTAGGTGGTGTCGAGGCTCGGCGCGAAGGTGTCGACGGTGGCGTAGTCGTGGGTGACCTCGAGGGCCGGGTACGGCGCCCCGGGGGTCGCGGTGCTCGAGGTGGTGCCGTCGCCGAAGCGCCAGGTGTAGGTGGTCGGTGTGGCCTCGATGAGGACGTCCTGGTTGAGCAGGCGCACGCTCTGGCGGGTCGGGCGGTCGTTGTCGGTGTAGAAGTTGGTCGCGAAGTTGACCAGCGTCTGCCCGCCGGGTGGCTGGATCGTCAGGTCGCTCCGGGGCCAGGTGAGGCTGCGGAAGGCGCGCAGCACCCGGCCCGGGGTGACCTGCTGCTGCTCGGCGGCCTCCTGCTCGGTGAGGCAGAACTGACCCACCAGCGCACCCTCACGTGAGATGTCGTAGAGGAAACCCTTCACGCCGTCGCGTATGCAGGGGACGGGTTCGTAGCAGACGTAGTAGCCGCCGAGCCCGCACGAAGGCGTGTAGTCGTATCCCGTGCTGCCGCTGCCCGCGGGTACCGACTGCCCTGACGTATCGCCGTCCACCTGATCAGTCGTGATCACGGCGAACAGATCGACGTCGGTGTCGCCCGCATTTTCGTCCGCCTGCGCCCCTGCTCCGGTCGACACCAGCAAGGCAGTCACGAGAGCGGTGGCCGCGGAGAGCCTGACCGAG
>JBFJKO010000013.1:0-18276 GCA_041634935.1 Nocardioides sp. | reverse complement strand
GGCGTCTCATCGGACCACGCTACGACGACGTGCAACCGGTTCAGCGGGCGTCGCGCAACGAGGCCACGGTGAGCACCAGACGCTCGAGGGCGTAGGCGGCGTCGCTCGAGGCGCCCTTCACGTCGGCGTCTGCCTTCGCGACCGCCCTGATGGCACCGGCCAGCCCCTGGTCGGACCAGCTGCGGGACTGGTCGCGCAGGGTCCGCAGCTTCCACGGCGGCACGCCAACCTCGCGGGCGAGGTCGCCCTCGCCCATCCCGCGCGGTGCTCCCTTGTAGCGAGCCAGGCCGCGGGCACTACCCGCGAATGCGGAGGTCACCAGCACCGAGGGAGTGCCGTTGTCGAGGGCCCACCGCAGCTCCTCGAGCGCCTTCTCACGGTTGCCCGAGAAGGCATGGTCAGCGACCGCGAACGACTTCGCCTCGGCGCGCCCGCCGAAGTAGCGCGCGATCTTGTCGGCGGTGAGCCGCTCCCCGGGGAAGTCGTTGGTGAGCTGGTGGGAGGCCGCGCTGAGCGAGCGGAGGTCCTGCCCCACGGCATCGACCAGGGCGCGGCTCGCGTCGCCGTCGATGCTCGAGCCGAAGCGCCGCACCTCGGAGGTGACGAACCCGGGGTAGTCGGACGCCTTGAGCACCTCGGACTTGATCTCGGTGACGGCCTTGAGCTTGCGCAGCTTGGTGAGGGTTCCCGAGCCCTTCTGGCCGCCGCCGTGCACGAGCACGAGGGCGACGTCCTCGGCAGGGGCCGTGGCGTAGTCGAGCAGCCCGGCGACCGACTCGTCGGGGAGGTTCTCCAGGCCACGCACGATGATGCAGCGCACCGCGGAGAACAGCGAGGGCGCCGACAGCTCGCCCAGGGTCGCGAGCGTCAGGTCGCCGGCCTGCGCCTCGGACAGCTCGGACTCGGCGTCGTGGGCCCGCACGGTGGCCCGGACGTCGGCGACGGTGCGCTCCCCCAGGAACTCCTCCTTGCCGGTCACGAGGATCACTCGTCCCAGCACGTCATCAGCCCGCATGGGAGCACCCTGACACACGCCTCCGACAGCGCACGTCAGCCGTCCTGCACGAAGCTCACCAACCCTTCGTCGGCGGTCGGCGCGAGCACAGCAGCGAGCCCGGGGACAAGGTAGGCGGCGTCCTCGCGCGCCACGCCTGCGTCGCGCAGCAGGAGGGTCGCGGTGAGCTGCGACCGGTCCCCCACCCAGGCCATCACCTGCCGTCGGTGACCCCGGCGCTGGAGGTAGGTGAGGAGCAGGTCGCCGTCGGCGCGCAGGTCGACGTCGAGCGACAGGTCCCGGAAGCCACCGAAGGAACCGGTGACGCCGACGGAGCGACGTTCGGCGCCCTCCTCGGTCAGCCACGCCGCGCTGACGCTGCGCAGCCCCGGGCTCGAGGCGGGTCCCGACCAGGTGACCACGCCGTGGCCACCGACGGCTGCCACCACTGGTGCGCTCAGGGGGCGGCGTGGAGGGGCTGGTGCGCGACCTGGCTCGAGGAGAGCTGCTCGCGGGCGCTCGCACCCGAGGGGGCCAGCACCACCACCGTCGGCGCCAGGAGGCCGGCCAGGGCCGCCCCGACGGACCGCGGAAGGCGTGAGGAGGTGCTGGGCTGCGACATGGCGATCTCCCGGATCTCGAGCAGGTGGGTCGAGAGGTCAACGGGCGCCGGACCCGAAACGTTGAGTGTCCCCTCACCCGGCCCTCTCGACCCGGAGTGCGTCCTCCACCCGTCCCACCAGGACGGTGCCGTCCAGGTCGGTGCGCGCGACCTCGGTGCCGGCGGACTCCAGCGCGGCGATGACGTCCGCGGACGGGTGGCCGTAGTCGTTGTCCGCGCCCGCCGAGACCAGCGCCACCTCGGCGTCGACCGACACCAGCACGTCGAGGTCCTGGTGGCGGCTGCCGTGGTGCGGCACCTTGAGCACGTCGACGTCGAGCGAGCCCAGGACGGGCGCGAGAGCCGCCTGCCCGGGCGGCTCCAGGTCCCCGGTGAGCAGGATGCGCACCCCGCCCACGTCGGCGACCAGCACGACGCTCGCGTCGTTGGCGGTGCTCCCGTCACCCGGGCCTGGTCGAGGAGTCGACCCCACCGGCCACACCGCCCGGAGGGTGACGTCCCCCACCTGGACGTCCCCCGCAGCCGGCGCGGTGAGCGCGACGTCCGCGGCGGTGGCCAACGATGCGACGTCGGCGACCGCGGCCGGTGGGTCGAGCAGCGTGGTGCCCCAGATCGCGCCGACCTCCCGCCCGTCGAGCACACCGGCCAGGCCGTCGACGTGGTCGGCGTGGAAGTGGGTGAGCACGACGAGCGGCACCTGCTCGACGCCGAGGTCGTCGAGACAGCGGTCGACGGCCTCCGGGTCGGGGCCGACGTCGACCACCACGCCGGCAGCCGGTCCTGCGCGCAGGACGAGCGCATCGCCCTGACCGACGTCGCACATCGCCACCGCCCAGTCGGCGAGCCGTCCTCCCGGCCACCAACCCGCAGGACGCACGACGAGGAGCGTCCCGACCACCGCGACGACGAGCAGCGCCGGCAGGGCGCGACGAGACCGAGTGCGGGTGCGGCGCACCACGAGCGGCACCACGACCACGACAGCGACGCAGAGCCCGATCAGCAGGGTCAGGGCCCAGGGCCCGGTGCCCCAGTCGAGGGCCGCCAGCGGCACCCCGGCGCCCGCGCGCGCGACCAGGACGATCCAGCCGACGCACCACCCGGCGCCGGTGCCGAGCAGCTGCCCGACCCCGTCTCCGACCAGGGGCACGAGCCCCACCAGCCCGCCCGCGAGCCCGAGCACGGTCGCGGGGCCCACCACGGGCGCCACCAGGAGGTTGGCCGGGACCGCCACCAGGCTGACCTGTCCCGAGAGCGCGGCGACGACGGGCGTGCAGGCCAGCTGGGCGGCCGCCGGGACCGCAACCGCCTCGGCGAGCCACCGCGGCACCCACCCGGCGAGCGCGTCACGCCATCCGGGGGCGAGCAGGACGATCCCGGCGGTGGCCATCGCCGAGAGCGCGAAGCCGGGCGAGACCGCCAGGGCGGGGTCGACCAGCAGCAGCGACACGACCGCGACCCCCAGGCCTCGCAGTGCTCGCTGCCGGCCGTTGGACCCGAGCGCCACGAGTCCCACGGTGCCCATCGCCGCAGCGCGCACGACGCTCGGCTCGGTGCGCGCCAGCAGCAGGAACCCGACGATGCCACCGGCCGCCACGACCAGCAGCCAGCGGCCGCGCACGCCGCACCAGCGCGCCACGATCATCAGGAAGCCGACGATCAGGGTCAGGTTCGTGCCGGAGACCGCGGTGAGGTGGGTGAGCCCGGTGGTCCGGAAGTCCTCCTCGAGCGCGGGGTCGAGCCCTCCGTCGTCGCCGTCGACGAGCGCCGGTACGAGTGCCTGTTGCGACGGCGGCCGATGGGCCACCGAGTCCCGGATCGAGGCGCGCACGGCCTCGGCGCCGCGCCACCAGAGGTCGGGTTCCTCGAGGACCTCCGGGAGCGAGGCCCCCGGCAGCAGGGCGGCCAGGTCGCGGTCGTCGGCCGGCGCCAGGCGACCCGTCGTCGAGACCCGGGAGCCCAGCGGGACCGACGCCCAGCGCGGGTCGCCGAGCACCAGGACCGGCGAGGAGAGACGGTGCACCAGTCCGCGCCCGGCGACCTCCCGCACGTCGAGCCGGACGACGGCCTGCGCGCCGAAGGGCCCCGCGACCAGGCGCGGGTCCTGGCTCACGACCCCGACCACCTCGACCCCCGCGCGCTCGGCTGCGAGTCGGGCGACGGGACCGGCCGTCACCGCCTCGGTGCGCACCAACGCCGACGTCAGCACCGCCACACCGACCAGCGCCACGGCGGCAAGGCTCGCTCGCCATGCCGGGAGGCGCGCCCCGCACACGAGCGCTGCGGTCGCGGCGAGGCACAGCACCGCAGCCAGGACCACGGGCGGAGTGCGCGTCAGCAGGGCGGCGACCCAGGCGACGACGGCGAGCACAGGCATCCGCAGGTCGGTGCCCGGGTCATCCGGCTCGGGCACCGCGCCGTCAGACCGTCACGAGGGGCGTGAGCTGCGCCAGGGTCGCCTCGCCGATGCCGTCGACCTCGAGCAGCTCGGTCACCGACGTGAACGCCCCGTGCTCCGTGCGCCAGGCGATGATGGCGGTCGCGGTGACCGGGCCGACCTGCGGCAGGGTCTCCAGGAGCGTCTGGTCGGCCAGGTTGAGGTCGACCAGGGCCGCCGGTGCGGGTGCGCCCCCGGCGGAGGGCGGCACGGCGACCCCGGGAGCCACCGCGGCCGCGCCCTGGTGGCCGACGAGCAGCTGTTCGCCATCGACCAGCACCCGCGCGAGGTTGAGCGACGTCGTGTCGACACGCGGCCGGGCACCTCCTGCCTCGGCGAGGGCGTCGACCACGCGGGAGCCGGCGTCGAGCACCACGATCCCCGGCCGGCGCACCCGCCCGGCCACGTCGACCGTCACGGTCGCGCCCGCGGCACCTGGCGCGGGCCCCGGCGAGGGCCCCGGCCCAGGCAGGGACGGCACGGACGACCCGGGCGCTGGCTCGGCCGTCGTCGGTGCGACGAGAGCTTCCCCGCCCACGGGTGCGGCCACCGGGACCGGCGGCTCGGGGTCACCGCGCACGACCCACCAGCAGGTCACGGCCAGCCCGAGGGCGACCAGCACCGCGACCGCGGTGAGCTGGGCACCACCCAGTCGGATCCGACCCCGCAGCCCCTCGGGAGTCGCCACGAGCGGGCGCCGCGAGGCGTGCCGCCCGGGGATCGGGAGCGGTGCCGGCTCCTGGGTGGGCTCGGGCGTGCGCTCCGGCGTGGGCTCCGCAACGACCGGGAACGGCGGGTCCACCGGTTCGGCCGAGGGCACCCCTGGCACCAGGCTGAGGACCGGGCGCTCGACCGGCCGCAGCGCCACCCGCGTGTGGTCGTCCCACCAGGAGCCACCGACGACCTCGGGAGCCGGCGCCGGCTCCTCTGGCAGGCGGGCGGCCGCGAGCTGGTCGGACAGCTCAGCCAGCCGCCTGGTGACCGCCTCGGCGTGCTCGGAAGAAGGACGTCTCGAACGCATGTCTGCACGCTAGGAGCCGGGCCGTCCATCGGGTCAGCGCTTCGGGTCGCCTGTGGAGGGAGTGCGCGTCCGCGGCGGCTGTGGACGACTCCTGGGCCGCCGGAGCACCCGGCGTGCGAGCAGACGCGTCAGCGTCGCGGCGAGACGCACACCGCGATCGTGCCCGGGCCCACGTGAGCCCCCAGCACGGCGCCGACCTCGGCACACCACACGTCGCGGCCGCCGAGCTGGCTCGCGAGCCGCTCGCTCAGCGAGGCCGCCAGCGCCTCGGCGCGCTCGGGGTTGGCGAGGTGGGCCACGGAGACGTCGACCGGCCCGTCGCCGGCCGCCTCGACGGCGAGCTCGGCCAGGCGAGCCAGGGCCTTGCCGGAGGTGCGCACCTTCTCCAGCGACGAGACCACACCGTCGGTGATCGTGAGGATCGGCTTGACCGCCAGCGCGCCACCCAGCAGGGCCGCCGCGGCTCCGATCCGGCCGCCGCGACGGAGGTACTCCAAGGTGTCGACGTAGAAGTACGACGACGTCGCCTCGGCGCGCGCCATCGCGGCGTCCGCGGCCTCCTCGACCGAGGCTCCCCGGCCGACCGCGTCAGCCGCGGCGAGCGCGGCGTACCCGGTGGCCACCCCGACCTGACGGGAGTCGAGGCACACCACCCGCACGTTCGCGTCGCGCGCGGCCAGCTGGGCCGACTCGAAGGTGCCGCTCATGTCTCCGGACAGGTGCACGGACAGGATCTGCTTGACGCCGGACCTGGCCAGGCGGTCGTAGAGATCGACGAAGGCGGCCGGCGACGGCCGCGACGTGCTCACCGGACGGTAGTCTCGCAGCGCCTCGGCCACCCGCTCCGACGACGCCTCGGGCGCACCCTCGTCGTAGGAGTCGGCGCCGATCACGACCTGGAGCGGCAGCACGACGATGCCCCGCTCGACGGCCAGCTCCGGCGGGAGGCTGGCCGTCGAGTCGGTGACGACGACGATCGACCGGGCGGACATGGCGTCAGGTTAGCCAAGCCGGCCGCGGCGCGATCGCGTGGCTCAGACGACGACGTTGACGAGCTTGGGCTCGCGCACGATGACCTTGCGGACCTCACGGCCGGCGATCGCGCCGATCACCGTCTCGTCGGCCAGGGCGAGGGCCTCCAGGTCGGCCGCCGAGATGTTCGGGGCGACCTCGAGACGTGCCTTGACCTTGCCCTGGATCTGCACCACGGCGGTGACGGTGTCCTCGACCAGCAGGTCGGGGTCGACGACGGGCCACGGCGCGTCGGCGACCGTCGCAGGATGGCCCAGGCGCTCCCACATCTCCTCGGCGACGTAGGGCGCGACCAGCGAGAGCAGCACGGTGACGACCTCGGTCGCCTCCCGGACGGCGGGGTCGGCCGGGCCGCAACCGCCCTTGCCGACACCGTCGATGGCCTTGCGGGTGGCGTTGACCAGCTCCATCACGCGCGCGACCACGACGTTGAAGCGGTGTCCGTCGAGCAGGGCCTCGCTGTCGTGGACGGTGCGGTGGGTGATCCGGCGCAGGGCCACGTCGCCGTCGGCGAAGGAGATGCCGGGCTCGGAGGTGACGTCGCCGCTCAGGCGCCACGCACGCTGCAGGAACTTCTGCGAGCCGGCCGGCGACACGTCGGCCCAGTCGATGTTGTCCTCCGGCGGGCTGGCGAAGACCAGCGTCAGCCGGACGGCGTCCACGCCGAAGGCGCTCAGCTGCTCGCCCAGGTTGACGCCGTTGCCCAGCGACTTCGACATCTTCTTGCCCTCGTTGACCACGACGCCCTGGCCCAGCAGGCGCTGGAACGGCTCGACGAAGTCGACCATCCCCATGTCGTGCAGGACCTTGGTGAAGAAGCGCGCGTAGAGCAGGTGCAGCACGGCGTGCTCCAGCCCGCCGACGTACTGGTCGACGTTGCCCCAGGTGGCGATCTTCTCCGGGTCGAAGGGGCCCTCGGTGTAGCCGGGCGAGGTGAAGCGCAGGAAGTACCACGAGGAGTCGACGAAGGTGTCCATCGTGTCGCTGTCGCGGGTGGCGGGCCCACCGCACGACGGGCAGTCGACGTTGACCCAGTCCTCGGCGGCGGCCAGCGGCGAGGTGCCCTTGGGCTTCAGGTCGGCACCCTTCAGCTCCGGCAGCTCGACGGGCAGCTGGTCCAGCGGGACGTCGACCTCGCCGCACGAGCGGCAGTGGATCACCGGGATCGGGCAGCCCCAGAAGCGCTGACGGCTCAGCAGCCAGTCGCGCAGCCGGTAGTTGACCGTGCCGGTGCCCGTGCCGCGCTCGGCCAGCACCTCGATCATCGAGGCGATGCCGGCGGCCTTGTCGGTCTTGCCGTCCAGCGGGCCGGAGTTGACGTAGGTGCCGTCGCCGGTGGTCGCGACGTAGGTCTCCTCGGGGTTGTCCTCCCCGGTGTCGACCACGCGGCGCACCGGCAGGTCGAAGGCCTTCGCGAAGTCGAGGTCGCGCTGGTCGTGGGCCGGCACGGCCATGATCGCGCCGGTGCCGTAGTCGGCCAGCACGTAGTCGGCCGCCCACACCGGCACCTGCTCGCCGTTGACCGGGTTGGTCGCGGTGACGCCCAGGTCGACGCCGGTCTTGGGCCGGTCGGTGGCCAGTCGGTCGATGTCGGAGGCCTTGCGGGTCTCCTCGCGGTAGGCCTCCAGCGCCTCGCGCTGCTCGTCGCTCACGATCTCGGCCGCCAGGTCGGCGTCAGCGGCGACCACCATGAACGTCGCGCCGTACAGCGTGTCGGGGCGGGTCGTGTAGACGGTCACGGGCTCGTCGCGGCCCTCGACGACGAAGTCGACGTGGGCACCCTCGGAGCGACCGATCCAGTTGCGCTGCGCGACGACGACCCGGTGGGGCCAGGAGTCGGCCACCGTGTCGAGGTCGGCCAGCAGGCGCTCGGCGTAGTCGGTGATCTTGAAGTACCACTGGGTCAGGTCGCGCTTGGTGACGATCGCGCCGCAGCGCTCGCAGGCGCCGTCGACGACCTGCTCGTTGGCCAGCACCGTCTGGTCGTTGGGGCACCAGTTGACCGGGCTCTTCTTGCGGTAGGCCAGGCCACGCTCGCGGAACTTCAGGAACAGCCACTGGGTCCAGCGGTAGTACTCCGGGTCGGAGGTGTGCAGACGCCGCGACCAGTCGAACGACAGGCCGTACTTGCGCATCGAGTCGGCCTGCGTCTCGATGTTGGCGTAGGTGTAGGTCGCGGGGTGCTCGTTGTTCTTGATGGCCGCGTTCTCCGCCGGGAGACCGAAGGAGTCCCAGCCCATCGGGTTCATCACCTCGTAGCCGCGCAGCCACCAGTACCGGGCGATCACGTCGTGCAGCGCGGTCACCTCGGCGTGACCCATGTGCAGGTCACCGCTGGGGTAGGGGAACATGGTCAGGGCGTAGCGCCCCTGCTTGTCCCCCGAGGCCACGGCCGCGTCGTCGGCCCGGAACGGGTCGAGATCGCTCCACACCTGCTGCCACTTCTGCTCGATCGCGGCGGCGTCGTACGAGGTGGGGGTCTCGGTCTGCTCGGACGAGGCGGGGTGGTCGTTCATCGAGGCATTCATGGGGCGTTCTCCTGCTGGGAAGGCTCGGGGTGCTCAGGACATGAAAAAACCCCTCGCATGGAGGGGTGGCCGCGCGATCAGGGATCGATCAGCGCGGCTGTCCAAGAAGCAGGGCGCGGGTGCTCATGGAGCCATGCTAGCGCGTCAGCACCGACTCGAGGAACGCCACCTGCGCGGTGACCGACTTCTCGAACGTCTCCCCCTCGTAGATGTCGAAGTGACCGACGTCGAAGCGCGCCACGTCGACGCGCCCGCGCGCCTTCGCCGCGACCCGCTCGACCGCCGACGGCGGGGCGATCGTGTCGTGGGTGGCGACCACCAGCATCAGGGGCATCTCCAGGCGCGACGCCGACGTGACCGGACGGTTGACCAGGATGGGCAGGACACCGCGGGCGAGCATCCGGTTCTCGAAGGTCGGGCCCATGATGACCTCGTATCCCGAGAGCCCGTCGTGCGACGTGATCGCGGCCAGCTCGCCCGGGGCGGCCACGATCGGGATGGAGTGGCCGCGCTGGACGACGCCGCGCAGCGCGTGCGCGCTCAGGCGCAGCAGCTGCCGCACGCCGGCGTACCGGACGATCTCGACGACCGCGGCGAGCCCGTCCATCGCGGCGCCCTGCGAGATCACCGCCGCGATGCGCGGGTCGCCGGCGGCGACGGCGACGACGTGCCCGCCCGAGTAGGAGCTGCCCCACAGCACGACGCGGTCGGGGTCGATCCCGTCGAGCCCGCGGACCTGCGCGACGACACTGCGGTAGTCGGCCCGGTGCCGGCGGTGATCGACGCACTGGCGCGGCTCGCCGGAGGAGTCGCCGAAACCGCGGTAGTCGAAGACGACGACGTCCGCACCGGCGGCGGCGAACCGCTCGGCGAACGGCGTGAGACCGGCGTCCTTGGTGGCGCCGAAGCCATGGGCCATCACGACGCACGGCCGACCGGCCGGCGTCGTCCAGGCGTCGCTGCCGGCGCGGTAGTGCCAGGCGGCGAGCATGTCGCCGTGGCTGGTCAGGACGAGGTCCGAGCGGGGCACCCTACGATCACACCATGTCCTCCACCCCCAGTGAAACCGTCAACGACATGTTCCGCCTCGACGGCAAGGTCGCCGTCGTCACCGGAGCCTCCAGCGGTCTCGGCGTCGCCTTCGCCAAGAGCCTCGCCGAGGCCGGTGCCGACCTCGCGCTCGGTGCCCGCCGGGTCGACAAGCTCGCCGACACCGCCGCGCTGGTCGAGGCCGCCGGACGCCGGGCGCTGACCGTGGCGACCGACGTCGCCGACCCCGACTCGTGCAGCAACCTCGTCGCGCTCGCCATGGAGGAGTTCGGCCGCGTCGACATCCTCGTCAACAACGCCGGCATCGGCACCGCCGTGCCCGCCACCCGCGAGACCCCCGAGCAGTTCCGCAACGTCATCGACGTCAACCTCAACGGCTGCTACTGGATGGCGCAGGCCTGCGGGCGCGTGATGAAGCCGGGCTCGAGCATCATCAACATCTCCTCGGTCCTCGGCCTCACCACCGCCGGACTCCCCCAGGCCGCCTACGCGGCCTCCAAGGCGGGGCTGATCGGGATGACCCGCGACCTCGCCCAGCAGTGGACCGGGCGCAAGGGCATCCGGGTCAACGCGATCGCCCCGGGCTTCTTCGCCTCCGAGATGACCGAGCAGTACCCCGACGGCTACCTCGACGCGATGGGCGCACGGATCCCGATGGGGCGCAAGGGCGACCCCGCCGAGCTCGCCGCGACCATCGTGTGGCTCGCCTCCGACGCCGCCGGCTACGTCACCGGGCAGACCCTGGCCGTCGACGGCGGGATGACCATCACCTGACCCTCAGCCGGCCCCCTAGTTGGCCCCTAGCTGGCGCCGCGCTTCCTGCGCACCTCGAAGGAGCGCACGACCTTCTTGCCGGTCTGCTCCCCGACGGCGCGGACGACGTACGTGCCGGGCTTGCGGGGCCGCACGCGGAAGGCGGCCCGGCCGCCGGTCAGGGCCAGGCCCTTGCGGACCTTCTGACCCCGGCCCCGGACGGTCACGGCGGCGGCGCGGTCGCCGCGGAACCCGGTGAGCACGACGCGCACCCGGGTGCCGGCCCGTGGTCTGGTCGGGGCGGTCGTCACGGCCGCGCTCGCCGACGAGGTGCCCGGGTCGGCGAGCAGGCCGAGGGCCCGGGCGATCGTGCGGAAGAGGTCGGTCTGGTCGGTCAGGCCGACGATGCCGGCCGCCTGCGGCCCGTAGCCGGCGATGCGCACCTGCGAGCCGGTGTGCTGCTGGGAGTCACCGGGCACCGACGTGCCGTAGGTGATCGCCATCGGAGCGCCGTCGGCGGTGCGGAGCGTGACGCTGACTCCCGGGGTCACGCTGCCGACCTCGACGAGCTGCGCGGAGTGCGCGTGGTCGGCGGTGACGAAGACCGAGGTGTTGCCGTCGGACTCGGCGAAGTCGAGGGCGACCCGGACGGCCTCGTCGAGATCGACCGTCTCACCGATCTGGCCGCACGCGTTGGCCGCGTGGTCCTGCTTGTCGATGCTGGCCCCCTCCACCTGCAGGAAGAAGCCGTCAGGGTTCTCCAGCAGGTCGATCGCCTTGCTGGTCATGTCGGCCAGGGTCGGCTGCCTCGCGGGGCGTCCCGGGTTCGGCTCGCACTCCTCGGCCGGGCGCTGCGCGCCGTCGAGCGTGGCCTCCGGTCCGACGTAGCGCACCGCGAGGTTGCTCGACGCGAACAGCCCCAGCACGGGCGTGTCCTGGTCGGCGACGGCGACCGCCTCGAGCCCGGCCTTGTCGGTGACGACCTGGAACCCGAGCTCGTCTGCCTGGTCGCGCACGGAGCCACCGGCGTGCTCGCCGGCGGTGACGGTCTCGTCGAAGTACGTGGCTCCCCCGCCGAGCGAGACGTCGGGGCGCGTCACGAGGAGCTGCTCGGCGATCGAGCCGGGCCCGCCGTTCTCGAGGGCCTCCTCGGGGCACCAGGCCGTCGTCCGGACCGGGCCCTTGCAGCCGCGCTCGGTGATGTGGGCGACCTGGGCGGCCGGGGTGGCGTCCTGGATCTCCGCGGTGGAGACGTTGCCGGTCTTGAGCCCGCCGCGCTTGGCCAGCTCGAGCAGGGTGCGCCGGCTGGTGCCGTCCACGTCCACCGAGATCGCCCCGTCGAAGCTCTTCACCCCCGTGGCCCAGGCCGTGGCCGTGGCGGCCGAGTCGGGCACGTAGTCGGGCAGCCCCGTCCTCCGGTCGAGCGAGTACGTCGTCAGCTGGCCCGTCAGCGGCAGGGCGTCGATCCCGTCGAGCCGGCCGGCCGCACCCTCGGCGTAGTTGCGGGCGATGGTGATCTCGGAGTCGCCCATCCCGTCGCCGATCAGCAGGATCACGTTGTGCGCCTGCCCGCCGACGATCTCCTCGGCGAGCGGCGCCGTCCGGTCACCCGAGCCGCGTGGCGCGGTCTCGGGAGCGGCGGTGGCCAGACCGACGAGGCCGAGGCCGGCCACGAGCCCGAGCGCCGCGGCCGAGGCCACCAGCTCTCGACGACGGGTGCGGAGCGAGGGGTGCATCGAGATCCTCAGACGATGGGGAGAAAGGGCGTCCGAGGACCCTAGTGGACCCCCGCGCCACCCGCAGGGCTTCGCGGCTCAGCGATCCTTGAACGCCACGCAGACCGACGGGCGCGGGAAGTCGTGCGTGTGCGGCCAGGTGCTCGTCTGCTTCTCAAACGTCGACCCGTCGACCTCGCCGGGGTGCTGGACGGCGAAGAAGAGCGAGCGGTTCTTGTCCACCAGCAGTGGTCCGCACGCCTCCGCGCCCACCGGCATGGTCACGAACTGGAGCACCTGACCGCGGTCCGGCCCACTCACCGGCACGCGGAAGATGCCGTCGTTGGAGCCGAGGGCGTTGCCGTCGGTGGAGATCCACAGGTTGCCGTCGGTGTCGAAGGCGAGGTTGTCCGGGCAGCTGATCGGGCTGACCTCCGCCTTGTCGAAGCCCCCGAACCAGGTCTCGGCCGCCGCCGGGTCACCGCACACGAGCAGCAGGTCCCAGGTGAAGCGCGTGCCCGCATGGTCAGCGCCCGACGGCGTCATCTCCAGCACGTAGCCGTTGCGGTTGCCCGTCGCCGGCGTCAGCGGGGCATCGAGCGAGGAACGCACCATCGAGCTGCCGACCGGGTTGGCCTCGTCGACCGGCAGGCCGGGCGTGCCGCGGTTGGAGTTGTTGGTCAACGCGGCGTACACCTTGCCGTTGACCAGGTTGGGCTCGACGTCCTCGGGGCGGTCCATCCGGGTCGGCGAGACCTTGTCGGCAGCCAGGCGCGTGAAGAGGAGCACGTCGGCCACCGACATGCCCGGCACGTACGACGTCGTGTGGCTGGTCAGCGGGATCCACTCCCCCGTGCCGTCGTGGCGGCCGTCCTCGGTCCCGTCCCCGGTGAGGCGGGCGACGTAGAGCGTGCCCTCGCTCAGCAGGGCCTTGTTGTGCCGCAGGTTGGCCCGGGTCTGCTTGGCCCGGTACTTCTTCCTCGACACGAACTTGTAGAGGTAGTCCCCTCGCTCGTCGTCCCCCAGGTAGGCGACGGCCTGGCCGGACGCGGCGATCACGATGTTGGCACCCTCGTGCTTGAACCGGCCGAGCATCGTGTGCTTCACCGGCGTCGACCGGGGGTCCATGGGGTCGAGCTCGACGATCCAGCCGAAGCGGTGCGCCTCGTGCGGGTCGACCGAGAGGTCGAAGCGGGGGTCGACCTCGCTCCACCCCCGCCCGGTGCCGGTGATGCCGTAACGCGCGTACTCCTCGGCGTAGCGCTCGTCGAGGCCGTTCGAGGCGTCGAAGTACTGGTTGAAGTTCTCCTCGCCCGACAGCACGGTGCCCCAGGGCGTCGTCCCGCCGGAGCAGTTGTTGAGGGTGCCCCGCACCCACCGGCCCTCCGGGTCGGCCGTCGTCCGCAGGCGCTCGTCGCCGGCCGCGGGACCGTCGAGCCTGAAGAGGCTGTCGATGTGGATGCGCCGGTTCTGCGGACACGTCGAGAGGTCCTTGACCTGGCGCCACGAGCCACGCGTCGAGCCGCGCCGGATCTTCACCACCGACAGGCCGTGGTTGCTCATGGCGATCGCCTTGATCTCGGCGTCGGTGTAGGTGTCGGCCGGGAACATCAGGTCCTCGTCGGTGTACTCGTGGTTGACCACGAGCAGCGCGTGGTCGCCGCGCAGCGGGAGGACGCCGACGTAGTCGCAGTTGTAGCCGAACTGCTGGCGCGCGGCCTCGGGCGTCTGCCGGTGGACGTCGAACGCCGGGGCACCCCGTTCGACCCGGTCCCCCCAGCTGATCACGACGTCGCTGGTGTAGCCCGGCGCGGTGACGACCGCGTCCCGCTTGTTGGGCCGTACGGGGGTGAAGCGCGCCCTCGCGAGATCGGGACGGTTGGCCCGCGCCTGCGACGGGGCCGTCGCACCGTTGCGGCCGGCCGCGACCCCGGTCGCGGCTGCGGCCGGCGAGGTCAGGCCGGCGAGGACCAGCGCGCTGGAGCCGGCCACCACCCCGGCCAGCACGGTCCGGCGCGCCACGACCTTCGCGATCTCGTCCTGGACGTGGTCGTTGCGGCTGCGGTTGGGCTCGGGCAGGTCGCACGCGTTGCCGCAGCGGTAGAAGCACGTCATGGTGCTGCGCGACCCGTGGGGGCCCTGGGGGCCGATGGGTGTGAGTGGGAGCAGACGCCGCTCGGGGCAGGACTCGGTAGTGACCATGCGGGCGAACCTAGGAAGGTTCGGGGCGGGTGCGGTGGACGCCAGGTGAACGGCTGCCGACCACTCGTCAACCGGTCGGTGCGCGGCCCGAGGTCGTCCGGCGCCAGCGCGCCCGGGCATGGGCGAACGCCACCGCGTCGGCGTACCCGAGGCGGGCCGCGACCGCCTCGAGCGGCATCGTGGCGCGCCCGTCGAGCAGGGTCGCGGCGAGCGCGGAGCGCACCTCGTCGAGCAGCTCGCGGTAGCCGACCCCCTCGTCGCGCAGCTGCCGACGGAGCGTCCGCTCGCTGATCGCGAGCGCTGCGGCGACCTCGCTCATCGGCGCGCCGTGGGTCAACCGCTGGGCGATGAGCACCCGTACCTCCCGGGCCAGACCCGAGCGCTCGCGTCGCGCGTCGACCGCGCTCGCACACAGCTGCGCCGCCAGGGAGAGCCGCTCGGGGCTCCGCTCGGGAAGCGGTCGGTCGAGCTGGTCAGCGGCGAAGCAGATCGTGGCGACCTCCCGCGTCGACGACCAGGTCAGGGTGGCGCCGACCCCGCCGGGCACCAGACTCTCCAGGACCCGGTGCACCGCCACGGCGTCCCGCTCGACGAGGAAGCGTCGTACGTCGGCGGGCAGGTCCGGCCCGTCGACGCGGATCATCACCTCGTCGGCGTCGACCTCCGCGTGCGGCAGGGTGAAGGCGTGGCTGAGGTCGATGAAGCGCAGCGCGAACACCATCGCGTCGAGCACGGTGCGGCTGGCGAGCAACGCGAAGCCGAACGCCCCGAACGTGGCGGCGTCGTACCGCTCGCCGACGGCCGTGCCGACCTCACCGAGCGCGCGGTGGAGCGTGCGCACGACCCGCAGCTCCTGGGCCGCGGTGACCTCCGCGCCGGTGGTCTCGAGCCGCGTCACGTCGGCCGGGCGGAGCCCGGTGCCGGCCAGCGTCCGCTGCGCGGACATCCCGGAGGCCTCGGCGAAGTCGATCAGCACCCGCAGGCCGGTCGGTGCACGGGGGAAGTCCCAACGGTTCGCGGCAGGGTCGAGGCGGATCACGGGCATGTCCGGAATTATCAACCCGGACGCCGGCTCGCGCGACCGTGCCGCGCCTCGTCGCCCTAGCCTCGGAGCATGGAGAACCCACGAACACCCCGCGTCGTCGTCATCGGAGCCGGCTTCGGCGGACTCGGCGCCGCGAGGGCGCTCAAGCAGCAGGGCCTCACCGACATCACCGTGCTCGAGCGAGCCGACGGCGTCGGCGGGGTGTGGCGCGACAACACCTACCCGGACGCCGCGTGCGACGTGCCGTCGCCGCTCTACTCCTGGTCGTGGGCGATCAATCCCGCCTGGGGGCGCCGCTACTCCAAGCAGCCCGAGATCCTCGCCTACCTGCGCGACGCCGCCGAGCGTGAGGGGCTGACCGACCTCGTCGTGACCGGCGCCGCCGTCGCCTCGTGCGTGCTGTCCCCCGACGACGGGGCCACGTGGACGGTCACGACGACGGACGGGACGACGTACGAGGCCGACCTGGTGATCTCGGCGGTCGGCCAGCTCTCCAACCCGGTCGTCCCCTCCCTGCCCGGCGCCGAGACGTTCGCCGGCCCGGCCTTCCACTCCGCGCAGTGGCGCCACGACGTCGACCTGCGGGGCAAGCGGGTCGCGGTGATCGGGACCGGGGCGAGCGCCATCCAGTTCGTGCCCGGCATCGTCGACGAGGTCAGCGCGATGACCGTCTTCCAGCGCTCGGCGCCGTACGTCGTCCCGAAGCCTGATCAGGCCTACGCCGCACGCCACCACCGCGCCTTCGCCCGGTGGCCGCGACTGCTCGACGTCGAGCGCCAGGTGACCTTCCGGCTCACCGAGCTGCTCAACGCCGCTCTCGGCGGTCAGGTGCGGTGGTCCAAGGCCATGCTCGGCGCGATGGGCACGGCGTGGAAGCTGCACCTGCGCCGTCAGGTCAAGGACGCCGCGCTGCGCGCCAAGCTCGTGCCCGACTACGACATCGGCTGCAAGCGGATCCTGTTCTCCAACGACTGGTACCCCGCCATCGCGCGTGACCACGTCACCGTCGTGACCGAGCGGGTCGCTGCCATCGAGCCGGACGGCGTGCGCGACGCCGCCGGGGTGCTGCACGAGGCCGACGTCCTCATCTGGGGCACCGGGTTCGCCGCCACCGCCTTCCTGGCCGACGTGGCCGTGACGGGCGTCGACGGCGCCGACCTCCACGAGGTGTGGGCCGACGGCGCCCGGGCCCACCTCGGCATGGCGGTGCCGGGCTTCCCGAACTTCTTCACCGTCTACGGTCCCAACACCAACCTGGGCGGCAGCTCGATCATCAACATGATGGAGGCCCAGGCCGCCTACGTCGCCCAGGTCGCGCGACGCCTCGCCGACTCCGGCAGCCGGCGGGTCGAGGTGCGCGAGGAGGTCTACGAGGCCTACGACTCCGAGATGCAGTCGCGACTCTCGACGACCGCCTGGACCGGCTGCGAGAGCTGGTACGTCGACGGGCCGCGCATCACGACCAACTGGCCCGGCAAGGTCAGCGAGTACCAGGAGCGCACCGCCACGGTGGACTGGTCCGAGCTCACGCTGACCTGAGTGTCGGTGGCGGGGTGATCGGGTGGGTGACGCCGCCGGGGCGGTGCCCCAGCCACCGAACCACCCCACCACACCGTGGCCCACGCACCGCCCGACCGCGTCAGCCCCGCTTCTTGACCCCGCGCAGGGGCGCCGACGCGGCGGGGTCCTCGGGCCAGGAGTGCTTGGGGTAGCGGCCCCGCAGGTCGGCGCGCATGCCGGGGTAGCCCGTGGTCCAGAACGACGCCAGGTCGGCCGTCACCGCGGCCGGGCGACCGGCCGGCGACAGCAGGTGCAGCAGGACGGGCACCCTCTCGTCGGCCAGCCGCGGCGTGCTCGTGGCGCCGTACATCTCCTGCACGCGTACGGCGAGCACCGGCTGGTCCGGTGCGTAGTCGAGGCGCACGGAGCTCCCGCTCGGCACGGTCAGCCGCTCCGGGGCCAGCTCGTCGAGGCGTCCGGCCTCGGGCCAGGGCAGGAGCCGACGCAGCCCGGCGAGGACGTCGATCCGCGCGAGGTCGCGGGTCGTGCGCACGCGTGCGAGGTCCTGGCCGAGCCAGTCGTCGACGCGCGCCAGCAGCGCCCCGTCGCCGACGTCGGGCCACGGCTCGCCCAGACTCCGGTGCAGGAAGGCCAGTCGCTCGCGCAGCGCGGTCGCGGCGTCGCTCCACCGCAGCACACCGAGCCCCTCGCGCGTCAGCCCCTCGCGGACGGCCTCGGCGACGAGCACCGGGTCGGGATCGGTCAGGGTGACGCTGCCGAGCTCGATGGCACCCAGACGCGTGACCCGCCGGGCCACGATGCGCCCCTCGCCCCAGTGCACCTGCTCGACCTCCTCCCACCGGCCGGCCGCCGCCTCGAGGGCCAGCGACTCCTCCAGGGGTGCCGCGGAGCGCACGAGCGCGTCGCGCGCGCCGGGCGAACGATCGACGTCGGCGACCGCCAACCACGCCAGACCGGTCAGCGCGGTCTCCGCACGAGGCAGGACGGCGCCCGTGCCCGAGGCCATCAGGTAGGCCGCGGAGTCCGCCCGGCGGCGCGCGACGCGGTCAGGGTGGGCCAGGGCCACGACGGCGCCGACCGCGAGGTCGTCGCCGAGCCCGCTCTCGCCCCGCAGGGCCCGCAGGTCCTCGGGCAGCGAGCCCAGCAGCCGTTCGACGGCCGCGGTCCAGGCGCCGGACGCCGGGCCGCCGCGCCGCAGGGCACGCAGGGCCGCGACCAGGTCACCGCCGGGCGCGCGCACGTCCTCGCCCACCAGGGCCACGACCTCGGCCGCCCGGCGCGACCCGACCAGTCGGGCGCCGTCCAGCAGCGCCCGCGCGAGCCGCGGATCGGTGCCGAGCCGGGCGGCTGCCGTGCCGG
>JBFJKO010000012.1:0-18329 GCA_041634935.1 Nocardioides sp. | reverse complement strand
TGATCGTCGACGGCACGGACAACTTCGCGACCCGCTACATGGTCAACGACGCGGCTTACTTCCTGAAGATCCCCTACGTCTGGGGCTCGATCTACCGCTTCGACGGTCAGGCGTCGGTCTTCTGGCCGCACGCGGTCGACGAGGACGGCGCCTCGGTCGAGGCTCCCTGCTACCGCTGCCTCTACCCCGAGCCGCCGCCGCCGGGCATGGTGCCGAGCTGCGCCGAGGGCGGCGTCCTCGGCGTCCTGTGCGCCAGCATCGGCTCGATCCAGGTCAACGAGGCGATCAAGGTCCTCACCGGCGTGGGCGACCCGGCGGTCGGCAAGCTCGTCATCTACGACGCCCTCGAGCTGGAGTGGCGCAAGCTCAAGGTGCGCAAGGACCCCAACTGCGCACTGTGCGGCGAGAACGCGACCGTCACCGAGCTCATCGACTACGAGGCGTTCTGCGGAGCGATCTCGGAGGAGGCCGCTGACGCCGCCGCCGGTTCGACGATCTCGGTGACCCAGCTGGAGACGATGCTCAAGGAGCGCACCGACGGCACCCGCGACTTCGTGCTCGTCGACGTCCGCGAGCCCAACGAGTACGAGATCAACCAGATCCCCGGTTCGGTGCTGATCCCCAAGGGCGACTTCCTCAACGGCTCCGCCCTCGAGCAGCTGCCGTCGGTCGACTCGGGCACGCAGGTCGTCATGCACTGCAAGTCCGGCGTGCGCTCGGCCGAGACCCTTGCCATCGTCAAGGGCGCCGGGTACGACGACGCGGTGCACGTGGGCGGCGGCGTGGTGGCCTGGGTCAACCAGATCGACCCGAGCCAGCCCAGCTACTGACAGCTGCTGATCTGGTCCTGACAAAATGACCAGACCGCTCCTGGGGGCCACCCCAGGAGCGGTCTGGTCATTTCGGGAGCATCTTCTAGTCATTTCGGACCAGGCCGTAACTAGTCACGCCGAGCTCCGTTGAATGGTTCGACCCCACTCACTGTCGTGCACCCTTTTTCAGGTGGCGACACCGCACCAGGAGGATCTCGGACCCCATGACCCCGCTCAAGAAGCTCGCCACCGTGGCGATCGGCACCGCTCTCGCCGCCGGCACCACCCTGGCCGGCACCGCCTCGTCCAGCACCGCAGCACCGACCTGGGCCCCGGCCGGCACCGCCAAGATCACCCCCGGCGTGCAGATGTACACCGACGGCTCGCAGTGCACCGCCAACTTCGTCTTCACCGATGCCTCCGACAACGTCTACGTCGGCTACGCCGCCCACTGCGCCGGCCTCGGCGCGGCCACCGACACCGACGGCTGCCTCAACGACTCGGTCCCGCTGGGCACGCCGGTCACCTTCCGCACCGGCGGCTCGCTGGTCACCAGCGGCACGCAGGTCGGCACGGGCACCCTGGCCTACTCGTCGTGGCGCACGATGCGTGCCAACCGTGAGACCGACTCCAACGCCTGTGCCTACAACGACTTCGCACTGGTCAAGGTCTCGAACGCCGACAAGGGCAAGGTCAACCCGAGCATCCCGTTCTGGGGTGGCCCGACCGGCATCGACACCGACGGCACCAGGGCCGGCGAGCGGGTCTACTCCTACGGCAACTCCAGCCTGCGCTTCGGCCTGAGCCCGCTCTCGCCCAAGACCGGGGTCAGCCTCGGCGACAGCGCCGGCACCAACGGCTGGACCCACCCGCTCTACACCGTCACCCCGGGCGTGCCCGGCGACTCCGGCTCCGCGTTCGTGGACGCCGACGGCGAGGCCATCGGCACCCTGTCGACCCTGGGCCTGGCCCCGCTGCCGCTGTCCAACAACATCGGTGACCTGGCCAAGGAGCTCGCCTACGCCCAGGCCAACTCCGGCATCGCCGGTCTCGAGCTCGCGCTCGGCACCGAGCCGTTCGCCCCGATCATCTGATCGATCGGCTCCACCAGCAGCCCCGACCGCCCTGCGGCCGGGGCTGCTGTCGTGTGGTGGTCAGGCCCGAGGGACGCCCGGCCGCTGATCGGTAGCCTGCTGCGGTGCGCGCCGACGAGAAGTACGTCGAGACGGTGCTCCGCATCGTCGAGGGCATCCCGCCCGGCCGGGTCACGACCTACGGTGCGATCGCCGACGTGGTGGGGTCCGGACCGAGGCTGGTCGGCAACGTCATGTCGCGCCACGGCGGCCCGGTGCCGTGGTGGCGGGTGGTGCGCGCCGACGGGTCGCTGCCGCCCAGCCACCACGACGAGGCGCGGGCGCACTACCTCGACGAGGGCACGCCGCTGCGTCGCTCCGGGGTCTCGGTCGACCTCGCCGCAGCCTTCTGGCAGCCCCACCCGGTGGTCGACGAGCGGACGACGGAGCTGCTGGCCGCGTACGACGCCCAGCTGCGCGGCGAGGCCGAGGTCGCTCCGGCGCCGTGGTGGGACGTCGCCGGTCCACTGTGGCGCGCGGTCTTCGGCGAGGCGGCCCTGGTCTCCTACGAGGACCTGCGCGGGCACGACCTCGCGGCTCTGGTCACCGAGACCCTCGCCTTCCTCGACGAGCACCCGCAGGTGCGCAGCGCGGAGTGGAAGACCCGCGGCCACGACGACCTCCCCGACCTGCACGCCGTCCTCGTGGGTGCCGGGTTCGAGCCCGAGGAGGTCGAGACGGTGATGGTCGGCGACGCCGCCGCGCTCGTCACCGGCGCCGCCGATCTCGCGCTGCCCGAGGGCGTCGTCGTACGACGGGTGGACGACGACCCGGACCGCGAGCGTCTCCTGGCCGAGGTCACCGCGCTGCAAGCCGAGGTGTTCGGTCGACCGGTCGGGGAGAGCCTGCTCGACCGGGTCGAGCGGAGCGCGGGGACCATGCAGGTCTGGGGTGTCCTCGCCGAGGGGCACCTCGTCAGCACCGGACGGCTCGAGCGGGTGCCGGGTACCGACTTCGCGGGGCTCTGGGGCGGCGCGACCCTCGTCGGGTGGCGCGGACGCGGTCTCTACCGGGCGCTCACCGCGGCGCGCGCCCGCTCGGCGCTCGAGCAGGGAGTCCGCTGGATCCACAGCGACTGCACCGCGATATCGCGGCCGATCCTCGAGCGGTCGGGCCTCGTCGCGGTCACCACCACCACGCCGTACGTGTGGCGACGCCCCGACTGACGCCCGGTCGCCGCCTGATCCTCGCCATTCGGCGGACTGACGGGTAACCGCAAGACTGATCGCGTGCTGTATCAGGTCCTGCACCGTGTCGTGCCGCCGCTCGCCAAGGCTGTGTGGCGCCCCGACGTCTCCGGGCTCGAGCACGTCCCGGCCACCGGGCCGGTGCTGCTGGCGAGCAACCACCTCAGCTTCGCCGACTCGCTCGTCATCCCGATCGTGGTGCCGCGGCGGGTGGCCTTCCTCGCCAAGTCCGACTACTTCGACGGACCGGGGCTGAAGGGCGCGCTCTCGAAGGCGTGGTTCAGTGGCCTCGGCATGCTGCCGGTCGACCGCGACGACACCCGGGCCGCGCTCGTGAGCCTCGACATCGCCCTCGGCGTGCTCGGGCGCGGGGAGGCCTTCGGCATCTATCCCGAGGGCACCCGCTCGCGCGACGGCCGGCTCTACCGCGGCCGCACCGGCGTGGCGCACCTCGCCCTCACCGCCGGGGCGCCCATCGTGCCGGTCGGGCTCGTGGGCACCGAGCGCCTGCAGCCGGTCGGGTCGCGACTGCCGCGCGTCGTGCCGGTCTCGGTGCGCTTCGGCGCGCCGATCGAGGTGGCCGGGCGCTTCGACGGCGTACCCCTCGGTCGCGCGCGGCGCGACCTGACCGACGAGGTCATGACGGCGATCGCCGAGCTGTCGGGCCAAGAGGTCGCCGGCGTCTACAACGAGCGACCGGTCGACGCGTAGGCGCGATGGACCGACCGGTGCCGGGGCCGGCCCGACCCGAGCGGACCGGGGCGGACCGGGTGTCGGTGCCGGCTGATTAGGTGTCTCCCATGAGCACCCCCGGCCCGGCCGCAGCGACCGCACCCGTCGCGCGCTACCGCCTCGTCAGCAGCGCCGGGTCCGTCGACGTGCCGCGCCTCGACGAGCACCAGCAGCAGGTGGTCGACCACGCCGGCGGACCGCTGCTCGTGCTGGCCGGGCCCGGCACCGGCAAGACCACGACGCTGGTCGAGGCGATCGTCGACCGGATCGAACGACGCGGGGCACGCCCCGACCAGGTGCTCGCGCTGACCTTCTCCCGCAAGGCCGCGGAGCAGCTGCGCGACCGGGTCACCGCGCGCCTGGGCCGCACGATGACGTCCTCGCTCAGCTCGACCTTCCACTCCTTCGCCTACGGTCTCGTGCGTCGCTACTCACCGGCCGAGCTCTACGCCGCGCCCCTGCGGCTCCTCTCGGCCCCCGAGCAGGACGTCGTCCTCCAGGAGCTCCTGACCGACGCCCCGGAGTCGGTGCGCTGGCCCGACTCGCTGCGCGCCGCCGTCGGCACCCGTGGCTTCGCCCGTGAGGTGCAGACCGTGATCGCCCGGGCGCGCGAGCGCGGTCTCGACCCCGACCAGCTCGTCGAGCTCGGGCGCAGCGAGGGGGTGCCGGAGTTCGAGGCGGCCGGTCACTTCCTCACGCAGTACCTCGACGTGCTCGGAGACCAGGCCGCGATCGACTACCCCGACCTGATCGCGCGCGGGGTGATCGAGGCCGAGCGCCACCGCGACGAGCTGCGCGACCAGTTCCGCCACGTGTTCGTCGACGAGTACCAGGACACCGACCCCAGCCAGGTCGCGCTGCTGCGCGCCCTCGCGGGGGAGGGCCGCGACCTCGTGGTCGTGGGCGACCCCGACCAGTCCATCTACGGCTTCCGCGGTGCCGACGTCCGCGGCATCCTCGACTTCCCGACCGACTTCGCCACCGCCGCCGGCTCACCTGCACCGGTCGTCGCCCTGGGCACGACCAGACGGTTCGGCTCGCGGCTGCTGCGGGCCTCCCGCGAGGTCGCGGCATCGATCGGTGTCACCGGTGCCATCCCGGCCGAGGCCTACGAGCGGTTCCGGCACCCCGAGCCCGCGGCCAACGTCTACGGACGCGGCTCGGTGGAGGTGTTCACCTTCGACACCGCCCGGGCCGAGACCGAGCACGTCGCCGACCTGCTGCGTCGGGCCCACCTCGAGGACGGCATCGGCTGGTCCGACATGGCGGTGCTCGTCCGGTCGGGCCGCTCGACCATCCCGACCCTGCGCCGCTCGCTGGCCGCTGCCGGGGTCCCGGTCGAGGTGGCCGGCGACGAGACGCCGCTGGTGCGCGAGCCCGCGGTGGCCCCGCTGCTGGCGGCCCTCGGGCTGCTCGTCGACGCCGACGTCGACGACCCCGCCGACGAGTCCTACGTCGACGCCACCCGCGTGCAGGACCTGCTCACCTCGTCCATCGGCGGTCTCGACGCGACCGACGTGCGCGCGCTGACCCGGGCGTTGCGGGAGCGCTCGCCCGAGGAGCGTCCCCGCGACCTGCTGCGCGCCGCCGTCCTCGACCCGACGGTCCTCGAGGGAGTGTCCGGGGCCGCGGCCCACCGGGCGCGCCGACTGGCGCTGCTGCTGCGCTCCGCCGGCGAGCACCTCGCCGACGGTGCCAGCGTCGAGGAGGTGCTGTGGCAGGTCTGGGAGGGCTCCGAGTGGGGTCCACGCCTCCGGTCGGCGACCCAGGGCGGCGGCCAGGCGGCGCGGCTCGCGCACCGCGACCTCGACGCCATCTGCGCCCTCTTCGAGACCGCGGCGAAGGTGGAGGAGCAACGCGGTCACACCAGCGTCGGCGCGTTCCTCGCGACCCTGCGGGCCCAGGACATCCCGGCCGACACGTTGGCCGACCGGGGCGTGCGGGGCGAATCGGTGCGGCTGCTCACCGCCCACCGCTCGAAGGGCCTGGAGTGGCGTCTGGTCGTGGTGGCGCACGTGCAGGACGGCGCCTGGCCCGACCTGCGGCGCCGCGACTCGCTGCTGGGCGCCGACCGCATCGGACCCGACGGCCTGGTGCCACCGGTGACCCGTCGCGCGATGCTCGCCGAGGAGCGTCGGCTGTTCTACGTCGCGGCCACCCGAGCCCGCCAGCGCCTGGTCGTCACCGCGGTCGCCTCGCCCGACGACGACGGCGAGCAGCCCTCGCGCTTCCTCGACGAGCTCGGCCGACGTCCGGTCCACCGGATCGGACGCCCGCCCCGGCCACTGTCGATGACGGGTCTCGTCGCCGAGCTGCGCCGCGTCGTCGCCGACCCGACGTCCCCCGAGCCGCTGCGCGCCGCTGCCGCCACCCGACTCGCCAGGCTCGCCGCCGCCGAGGTCCACGGCCACCGGATCGCGCCGCAGGCCGACCCGGCCACCTGGTGGGGACTTCGTGCGCCCAGCCTCTCGGAGCGACCGATCCGTCCGGCCGACGCGCCGCTCACGCTCTCGGCGAGCGCCCTCGAGGGGCTGCTGCGCTGCCCCGCGCAGTGGTTCCTGCAGCGCGAGGCCGGCGGCACCGTCGTCAGCTCGGCCAGCCAGGGCTTCGGCACGATCGTCCACGCGATCGCCGAGCGGATCGCCAACCGCGAGATCGACCTCTCCGAGGGCGAGGCGCCGTTGCTCGAGCTCGTCGACGAGGTGTGGGAGCGGATGGAGTTCCGCACGCCCTGGTCGGCCGCGCGCGAGCGGGCAGCCGTGGCCGACGTGCTCGCCCGGTTCGTCGCGTGGCACACCCGGCCCGGGGCACGCAGCGTGATCGCGGTCGAGCCCCGGCTCCGTGCCGAGGTCACCCTCCCTGACGGCCAGGTGGTCCGGCTGCACGGCTTCGCCGACCGGCTCGAGCTCGACGAGGACGGCCGCGTCGTGGTGGTCGACCTCAAGACCGGCAAGTACGCCCCGACGAAGGCCGAGGTCGTCTCGCACGCCCAGCTCGGCCTCTACCAGCTCGCCGTCGACCACGGGGCCGCCGACGAGCACGCCGGGCCGGGGGCGACCTCCGGCGGCGCCGAGCTCGTGCAGCTGCGCCACGGCGCCGAGCAGCCGAAGGTGCAGCACCAGCCGCCGCCCGACCCGGGGTCCGCCGACCGACCGCGACCGGTCGAGCTCCAGCTCATGGAGGCCGCGGCCGTGGTGAGAGCCGAGGAGTTCGTCGTCCGACCCGGCGGGCACTGCGACCGCTGCGACTTCCACGCCATCTGTCCGGCCCAGACCTCAGGAACGGTGCTCTCGTGACGACCCCGCCACCCAGCGACACCGTGAGCGACCCGGTGCGCACCCCCCTCACGATCGACACGCCCGAGCAGCTCCGGGTGCTGCTCGGTGACGACTGGACGTTCAGCGACGCGCAGTTCGCCGCCATCACCGCGCCGCTCGAGCCGGCCGTCGTGATCGCCGGGGCCGGCTCCGGCAAGACGACCGTGATGGCGGCCCGGGTCGTCTGGCTGGTCGCGACCGGGCGGGTGCGACCGGCCGAGATCCTGGGTCTCACGTTCACCACCAAGGCGACGGCCGAGCTCGAGACCCGCATCCGCGAGAGCCTGCGGCGCGCCGGGCTCCTGCCCGAGCGGGGGGCGGCGCGTCCGGTGCGCGAGCCCGGCGTCGGTGACGACGAGGAGCCGGAGGAGCCCGACGAGCCGAGAGTCTCCACCTACCACTCCTACGCCTCCCACCTGCTCTCCGAGCACGGCCTGCGCATCGGCCACGAGCCCGACACCCGCCTGATCACCGACGCCAGTCGCTTCCAGCTCGCAGCCCGGGCCGTGCAGCGCTACTCCGAGCCGGTCGAGCACCTCAGCGACTCCCCGGCCCACGTGGTGCGCTACCTGCTCGCCCTCGACGCCGAAATGAGCGAGCACCTCGTCGGCCCCGACGACGTACGGCGCCACGACGCCGACCTGCGCCCGCTCCTCGAGGCGGGCATGGCCGCGGAGTCACGCTCGACCTACCGCGCCAAGAACGAGAAGGCCGTCTCGGTCATCGACGCCCGCGCCGAGCTGCTCGGGCTCGTCGAGACCTACCGCGGCCTCAAGCGACACCTCGGCCTGCTCGACTTCTCCGACCAGATCGCGCTGGCCGCGCGACTGGCACGCGAGTGCCCCGAGGTCGGGGCAGCCGAGCGCCTGAAGTACCGCGTGGTGCTCCTCGACGAGTACCAGGACACCTCGGTCGCCCAGGCCCTCATGCTGAGTCGGCTCTTCTCCGGGCCCGACGTCGACTCCGGCCTCGGCCACCCCGTCACCGCGGTCGGCGACCCCAACCAGGCGATCTACGGCTGGCGCGGGGCCTCGGTGTCCAACATCCTCGAGTTCGGCGCCGACTTCCCCTCCGCCGACGGCACCCGACCGACCTATCCGCTGGTGGTCAACCGGCGTTCCGACGCCCGCATCCTCGCCACCGCCAACCACCTCGCCGCCGAGCTCTACGCGACCCGTCCCGACCTGCTGCCGCTCGAGCCCAAGCCGGACGCCGACGACGGCGTCGTCCGCGCGATCGTGCACGAGACCTTCGACGACGAGCTGGCGTGGCTCGCCGACGAGGTCCTGGCGACGCACGCCCGGCTCGCGGCGACCACCGACGCGCCGGTGTGGAAGGAGATCGGCGTCCTGACGCGCAACAACGCGCACGCCGCTGCGGCGTTCGACGCCCTCACCGACCGCGAGATCCCGGTCGAGATCGTGGGCCTCAAGGGGTTGCTCCGGCTGCCCGAGGTCGCCGAGGTCGTCGCCACCCTCACCCTGGTGCAGGACGTCACCGCCAACGCCGCTCTGCTCACCCTGCTGGCGGGGCCGCGCTGGGCGATCGGTCCGCGCGACCTCGCACTCCTCGGGCGTCGCGCCGGTGAGCTCGCCGGCTCGCGCGTCGGCGGCGAGGCCTTCGTCGACGTCCACCAACAGCTCGCGGCGGCCGTCGAGGGCGCCGACCCGACCGAGATCGCCTCGCTCTGCGACGCGCTCGACGACCCGGGAGACCCGGCCGAGTGGTCCTACTCGACCGAGGCCCGGGAGCGCTTCGCCCTGCTGGCCGCCGAGCTGCGGCGCCTGCGCACGGCGATCGGCGAGCCGATCCTCGACCTGGTGCGCCGCATCATCGACGTCACCGGGATCGACGTCGAGCTGGCCTCCTCGGTGAGCCCGGCGGCGGCGGCCCGGCGCGACAACCTCGACCTCTTCGTCCAGGCGGTGGGGGAGTTCCAGGCCCTCGACGGCCAGGTCACGCTCGCGGCGCTGCTGGCCTGGCTCGAGGCGGAGGACGAGCACGGGCAGGGTCTCGACGTCGCCACGCCGTCCGAGGCCGACTCGGTCAAGCTGCTGACGGTCCACCGCGCCAAGGGGCTGGAGTGGGACGCCGTCTTCCTCGTCGGGGTGACCGACAAGAAGTTCCCCACCAGCCAGGGCCGGTCGAGCTGGCTGACGGTCCCCTCGGTCCTGCCCACGGCGCTGCGCGGCGACGCCCGCGACCTGCCCACCCTGGCCGGGCACGAGCCGACCGACCTGATCGCACTCGCGGCGCGGGCCAAGGAGCACGAGGCGCTCGAGGAGCTCCGGCTCGGCTACGTCGCCTGGACCCGCGCCCGCCACCAGCTGTGGGTCTCGTGCTGGCGCTTCGCCTCGCACCTCAAGACCGGCCTTGGGCCGTCGGCCTACCTCGTGCGCACCCGCGAGGCGATGGCCGGGTGGGGTGGCGAGCCGGACCAGTGGCTCGAGGCCGCGGCCAAGGACGACCCGCACCCCTACGCCGAGCGGGAGATCGACCAGCCCTGGCCGATGTCGCACCACACCGCCGAGGTGGCCCGTCGCCACGAGGCGGCTGCCCGGGTCCGTGCCGCCGACCTCGCGGCTGCGCGGCACGACGACGACCTCGAGGACATCCTCCTGCTCGAGCGGGTGCAGCAGTGGGACGAGGAGATCGGGCGCCTCGTCGAGGAGGCCGAGCGGGAGCGTTCCCCGCAGGTCGAGGTCGAGCTGCCGTCGAGCCTCTCCGCGACGTCGGTCGCGCGGCTGCGCGACGACCCCGAGGCCTTCGCCCGTGACCTGGCCCGCCCGATGCCGCGCCGACCCTCCACGTCGGCCCGGTTCGGCACCCGTTTCCACGCCTGGGTGGAAGCCCGGTTCGGCCAGCAGCTGCTGCTCGACCCCGACGACCTCCCGGGGCGCGCCGACGTCGACATCGAGGACGACGCCGACCTCCAGGAGCTGATCAAGCGCTTCGAGGCCGGCCCGTTCGCCGACCGGGTGCCGCTGGCGATCGAGCCGTCGTTCGCCCTCGTGCTCGCAGGACAGGTGGTCCGCGGTCGCATCGACGCTGTCTACCGCGAGGGCGAGGGGTTCCTGGTCGTCGACTGGAAGACCAGCCGCACGCACTCCGCCGACCCGCTCCAGCTGGCGCTCTACCGGCTCGCCTGGGCCGAGCTCCACGACGTCGACCCGGCGCTGGTCCGCGCCGGCTTCTACTACGTGCGTGACGCCGGGCCGGAGGGGCTCGTCGAGCCGGTCGACCTGCCGGGGCGTGCGGAGCTGGAGGCGATCTTCGCCGCCGGCACGGGCGGCTCCTGAGCTGGGTCGGTCACGCCGACGAGACGGCGTCCTCCTCCGCGAGGGTCCGTGCGACCCGGGTCGCCGCGAGCCGACCGGCCCGGTTGGCGCCGATCGTGCTGGCCGACGGGCCGTAGCCGACGAGCTGCACCCGCGGGTCCGCGACGACGGTGGTGCCGTCGAGGGCGATGCCCCCGCGCGGCCCGCGCAGCCCGAGCGGGGCGAGGTGGGCGATCGCGGGGCGGAACCCGGTGGCCCACAGGATGACGTCGACGCGCTCGAAGGTCCCGTCGGCCCAGCGCACGCCGTCCGGCTCGACGGAGGCGAACATCGGCCGGCGCTCGTAGGCGCCGAGGGCCTCGGCGGCGCGTTCCTGTTCACGCAGCGCCAGCCCGGTGACGCTGACGACGCTGGCCGGCGGCAGGCCCCGGCGTACGCGCTCCTCGACGAGCGCCACCGCCTCGCGCCCGACCTCGGGCGTGAAGTCGTCGGTGCGCCACACCGGCTTGCGCCGCGTGACCCAGAGCGTGTCGGTCACCGGGGCGATCTCGCCGAGCAGCTGCACCGCCGAGGCGCCGCCGCCGACGACGAGGGTGCGGCGTCCGCGGAAGTGCTCGGCGCCGGGGTAGGAGCGGGTGTGCAGCTGCTCGCCGCGGAAGCGGGAGACACCGGGGTAGTAGGGCACGAACGGCTGGGTCCAGGTGCCGGTGGCGTTGACGAGCGTGCGGGTCGTCCAGCGTCGCGCGCCGGCCCGGACGACGAGCAGCCCGGCCTGGTCGCCGGTGCCGTCCTCGACCACGTCCACCTCGACCGGTCGCACGACGGGCAGGTCGTGGGCGGCCTCGTAGTCCGCGAAGTAGGCGGGCACCGCGTGGTTGGCGCGCGCGGTCGCCGGCGGCTCGGGCCGCTCGGCGTCCGGGAGGGCGGCGATGCCGTGCACGTCACTCATGCTGAGCGAGTCCCACCGGTGCTGCCACGCGCCACCAGGAGCGTCGTCGGCGTCGAGGACGACGTGGTCGAGTCCACGCCGGGTGAGGTGGTACGACGCCGACAGCCCCGCCTGGCCGGCCCCGATCACGAGGCTGTCCAGCGGTGCATCGGTGATCCGGGCGTCGTCCATGACAGGACAACGCCCGGAGCGCTCCGGGTATTGCCCGCTCCTACAGTGGGAGGCGTGACCTACCCGCACCTCGAGCTCAACGCCGACCCCCACGACCGTCTCGGCCCGCGACGGGCCGACGACGCCTGGCTCGACGAGGCCTGGGCTGACCCGGCCACGCGGGTGCTGGTCGTGTCCGGCACCCGGGTGCGCCCCGTCGACGGGGCCCTGCAGTGGGTCTCGCCGCAGGAGGCTCCGGACGGCGTCCGCGTCCTGCTCGGCGAGCGCGACGGCACGACCTGGTGGGCGGTGATCGCGGACGCCGCTGTGGCGCGGGACCCCGACCAGGCGGGTGAGTGGCTGCCGCTGCGCGGCCTGCTCCCGGCGCTGGCCGGGAGGGGGCGGGCCCAGGCGCCGATGGTCTTCCACGCCCTCGGGCTCGCCGAGTGGCACTGGGCCACCCGCTTCTGCCCGCGCTGTGGCGGCCACCTCTCGCCGGCCGTGGCGGGGCACGAGCTGCGCTGCGACGCGTGCGGGAAGCCGCAGTTCCCGCGCACCGACCCGGCGGTGATCATGGTCGTCACCGACGGTGAGCCGGGCTCGCCCGAGGAGCGCTGCCTGCTGGGCCGCTCACCGCAGTGGCCGCCCGGCCGCTTCTCGACGCTGGCCGGGTTCTGCGAGCCGGGCGAGAGCCTCGAGGACGCCGTACGGCGTGAGGTGGCCGAGGAGGTCGGCGTCGAGGTCGGCGAGGTGACCTACTTCGGCAACCAGCCGTGGCCGCTGCCGCAGAGCCTGATGCTGGGCTTCGTGGCCCGCGCGCTCACCGACACGATCACCGTCGACGACGTCGAGATCGAGGCCGCCCGCTGGTGGACGCGCGAGGAGATGCGCGCCGAGGCCGAGAGCGGCACCCTCGTGCTCCCCGGCGGGGTCTCCATCAGCCGCTCCCTCATCGAGCACTGGTACGGCGGTCCGCTCCCGGGTCAATGGTGACGAGGACGCGCCAGCGGACTCGTCGTTGGTGGTCGAGCGAGCGGTGCGGGTGAGGAACGACCCCGCGACCCGCGTGTCGAGACCCGGTGAGGCGACACACTGGCCGCGGGGACGTCGTCCCGGGTGGCGCCAGATCAGCCGGCGAGCGCGGCGACCTTCTCCTTGACCTGCTTGAGCGAGGGGTTGGTCTGCGCGGTGCCGTCGGGGTAGACCAGGGTCGGCACCGTCTGGTTGCCGTTGTTGGCCTGCTCGACGACCAGGGCGGCCTCCGGGTGCTGCTCGATGTCGACCACGTCGTAGGCGATGCCCTCGCGGTCGAGCTGGCTCCGGAGGCGGTGGCAGTAACCGCACCAGGGCGTGCTGTACATCGTGAAGCTGCTCATCTGGGAATGTCCCCTTCGACGTCTAGGCTCGAGCACGGTCGTGCTCGCGTTGGTGACTACGGCCGTTCCAACCACCCGCTGCCAGGAGTTGTTCCATGTCCCACCCCTCGGACCTGCTGTCCGGTCTCGACCCGGAGCAGCGCCGGGTCGCCGAGACCCTGCGGGGTCCCGTCCGCGTCCTCGCCGGTGCCGGCACGGGCAAGACCCGAGCGATCACCCACCGCATCGCCCACGGCGTCCACACCGGCGTCTACGCACCCACCGAGGTGCTCGCCGTCACGTTCACCACGCGCGCCGCGGGGGAGATGCGCGGTCGACTGCGCGGCCTCGGGGCGGGCGGCGTCCAGGCCCGCACGTTCCACGCCGCCGCGCTGCGTCAGCTGCGCTACTTCTGGCCCCACGTCCACGGCACCGAGCTGCCCACCCTGACCGAGTCGAAGATCCCGCTCATCGTGCAGGCCGCGCGGCGGCTGCGGCTGAGCACCGACCAGGCCACGCTGCGCGACCTCGCCTCCGAGGTCGAGTGGGCCAAGGTGAGCAACGTCCGCCCCGAGGACTACCCGGCGATCGCCGAGGCCCGCAACCGCTCGGTCGCCAACCTCGACGCCGACACCGTCTCCCGGGTGCTCTCGGGCTACGAGGACGTCAAGCGCGGCCAGGGCCGCATGGACATGGAGGACGTGCTGCTCCTCACCGCCGGCATCCTCGCCGACGACGAGCGGGTCGCCGCGCAGGTGCGTCGCCAGTACAAGTGGTTCGTCGTCGACGAGTTCCAGGACGTCTCGCCGCTCCAGTCGGCCCTGCTCGACCTGTGGCTCGGCGGCCGCAACGAGCTCTGCGTCGTCGGCGACCCGGCTCAGACGATCTACTCCTTCGCCGGCGCCAACGCCGACTACCTGCGCGACTTCCCCCGCAAGTACGCCGACACCACCTCCATCGAGCTGGTGCGCAACTACCGCTCGACGCCCGAGGTGGTCAGCGTCGCCAACTCGCTGCTGTCCGGCACCTCGAGCACGAGCGTCGAGCTGCGGGCCCAGCGCGGCTCGGGCAGCGACGTCGTCTTCGAGGGCCACCCCGACGAGGTCGCCGAGGCCTCGGCCGTGGCCGCCCGGGTCAAGCGCCTGCGCGACGCCGGTCACCCGCTCTCCGAGATCGCGGTCCTGTTCCGCATCAACGCCCAGTCCGAGGCCTACGAGGAGGCGCTCACCGACGCCGGGATCCCCTACGTCATCCGGGGGGCCTCGCGGTTCTTCGACCGTCCCGAGGTGCGTGAGGCGGTCACCCGACTGCGCGGTGCCGCGCGGTCGGGCGCCTCCGCCGCCGAGGGCGACACCTGGGTCGACCTGGTGCGCGACACCCTCGCCGGCATGGGGTGGACGTCCGAGGCGCCGCAGACCCGCGGCCAGACCCGTGACCGGTGGGAGTCGTGGCAGGCCCTCGTCAGCCAGGCGGAGGCGTTCGCCTCGCAGGAGCCCGGGTCCGACGCGCTCAACGCCTTCGTCGACGACCTCGACCGGCGCGCCTCCGAGCAGCACGCCCCGGTCGCCGAAGGCGTCACGCTCGCGACGTTCCACGCGGCCAAGGGCCTGGAGTGGGACGCCGTCTTCCTGGTCGGTGTCCAGGACGGCACGATCCCCTTCACCTATGCCACCACCCCGGCCGCCGTGGAGGAGGAGCGCCGGCTGCTCTACGTCGGGATGACCCGGGCGCGCAACGACCTGGTGGTCTCGTGGGCGCAGGCGCGCAACCCCGGTCAGGCGGCCCGGCGCAAGCCGTCGCGCTTCCTCGCCACCATGCTGCCGGCCTCGGCGCAGCCCGCGGCCCGGCCCAGCAGTCGCAAGGGTGCCCGCACGTGCGTGGAGTGCGGCAAGCCACTGGCCGCCGCCGACAAGGCGCGCCGCCGGTGCGCCGCCTGCCCGGTGCGCTACGACGAGGCGCTCTTCGAGCGCCTGCGCGAGTGGCGCAAGGAGAAGGCCCTGGCCGAGGAGATCGCGCCCTTCATGGTCTTCAGCAACGCCACCCTCGAGCTGGTGGCCGAGCTCAAGCCGCGCACGCCCACGGCCCTGCGGGCGGTGTCGGGGATCGGTCCGGAGAAGCTCGAGAAGTACGGCGCCGACCTGCTCGAGCTGGTGGGCTGAGCCCCGGCGCACGGAGCGCCGAGCACGCCGCAGCACGTCGGCGGAAGAAAATCCAGAAATAGTCATTAAATGGTTTGCCCCTTACGCGGAGGGGCGCGTAGTTTGCTTCTCATCAGGTGATCAACCGCGCACCAGGGTCCTGACAAGGCCTGCGCACGAATGCATCGAAGGAGGTGGCCTCCATGGAGAACATCAACATCTCGGCAGCGACGACCGCTCGCCCCGGCACGACCCCGGGCAGCACGTCTGCTTTCGCCATGTCCACGCGCGGCGGCACCTTCGCTGCTCTCGACGCTGACCGCACCGCCGGCCAGCGGTGGATCCCGGCCCTCGATCTGTCGATCGATCCGTCGGCCACCGTCCGCGAGCGCACGTCCTCCGCCAAGGGACACGTGGGCCTCGTTGCCTCCACCCCGGGAACCCCTGCCTGGAAGCCACCTGTCTGTTGAGAGATCAGCCGACAGCAGCCTCCAGGCCGCGGAACCCGTCAAGGGATCCGCGGCCTTTGTGTTTGTCCAGGGGCACGTCACGTGTCCGTCAGGAGACGCATGACCCAGCACGACCAGCACCACCAGCACCACACACACCAGCGATCAGACAAGAGAGACGGAGGTGACCAGATGAACGCCAGCACCCTCGAGCGCAGGCAGGACTTCACGGGCGGCCACCAGGTGGGGACCCTCGGAGGTCTCCACGACGAGGCCGAGAAGGTCGACGAGGCACTACTGCCGTGCCGGGCGAACGCCCCGGAGCTGTGGTTCGCCGAGCTTCCCGCGGACGTCGAGTACGCCAAGGCCCTGTGCCAGAGCTGCCCGGTCCGCGAGCTCTGCCTCAGCGGCGCCCTCGAGCGTCGCGAGCCGTGGGGCGTCTGGGGCGGTGAGCTCTTCCTCCAGGGAGTGGTCATCCCTCGCAAGCGCCCCCGCGGCCGGCCCCGCAAGGACAGCAAGGAGCTGGCCGCATGAGCCAGTCCACCATCACGTACGAGAACCGGAGCACCATCATGAACACCATGCACGAAGACCTCGCGCGGGCTCATATGTCCGCGCGCCTGGGAGAGGCGCAGGAGTTGCGTGCGGGCCACCACCTGGCCCGCGCACGGCGCTTGAGCCGCAGGGCCGAGCGCGCAGCGCAGCAGGCCCGTCTCGCCCTCGCTCGCGCTCTGTAGGACCTTCCGGAGAGCACCTCCGGACACCCTGATCGCGGGTGAGCAGCACAGGAGCCGGGTACGACGTCTCGACGTCGTGCCCGGCTCCTTCACTTTTCGTCTGTCGTTCCGGACCCGACCGCACGCCGGCGTCCTACGGTGGAGACGTGAGCGAGACCTGTGCCCACTGCGGCGCCGTCGAGGACGACGCCGCCACGCTCCTGACCTGGTCGAGCAGCGTCGAGCGCGGCCGCACGCTGCGCTACTGCCTCACCTGCTCGCGGGAGAACCTGCGCGCGCTGGAGGGCAAGCTCGACCAGGAGTGGTGGTGACCACCTGCCGACACGGCCCTCAGTAGGGCAGCTCGTCCCAGCAGCACCCGCAGTCGGGGTGGCGCGGCCAGGCACGCGGCGTGGGCGCGGGCGCGTGCACGTCGACGGTGGCCGACCAGGTCGGAGGCCGGTGGCCGGCGAGGAAGGCCACCACGTCGCGCGCCGCCCACACCAGGGCCAGCTCGAGGGTGAGCGGGTCGACGGGGGCCGGCGAGCGGAGGGCGAGCTGCTCGAGGACGAGGGTGCGACGGGGGTCGTGGGCGGCCTCCGACGCGTCGACGCAGCGCAGGCACGCCGTACGTCCGGGGTCGACGAGCGGCCCCACGCGCGCCGAGCCGGGGACGCCGGTGCCGCTCACGACCAGGTGGGGAGTGCCCTCGGCGAGCCACGGGTCCACGACCGCGCGGGGGAGCGGGCCGGCGGCGCAGAGCACGACGAGGTCGACCGGGCCGCTGTCGGTCGCGACGCTCACGTCGACGCCCGAGCCCTCGAGGAGCTCGCGGAGCCGGTCGACCCCGTCGCCGAGACCGTGGTCGACCAGCACCACCGCACCCGGGACACGGTCCGCTGGTGCCGGAGGTGCCGAGGACTGGTCGAGCAGCCCGGCCTGACCGAGGGCGCGCACGAGCCGCTCCTGCGCCCCGTCGCCGGGCGCGGCGGCACCGCCGTGGCGCAGGTCGTCGAGCAGGCTCAGGTGAGTCGGGTCGGCGCGAGCGATCACCCGGTGCGGCGGGTCGAGGCCGACCTGCACGTGCCCGTCGTCGCGTCGTACGACGTGCACACCGGGTCGCAGGCGCACGGGTGAGGTCGACACCGGTGCAGGATCACACGGTGCCGGCCTCGCGTGGCGGCGTCATCCACAGGCCTCGGCGCGGCGCCGGGACGAGTGGGCGCCGGAGCCGGGTCTCAGGCCCTGCCGAGGATCCGGTTGAGGTTGGTGCTGCACACGGGGCACACGGCCTTGGCCATCCGGGTGCCCTTGTCGTTGACGCGGACCTCGCCCTCGGCCTCGCGCTTCTCCTTGCACTTGACGCAGTAGAACTCGCCGCTCCAGGTCTCAGCCATGACGGACTCCTCTGATTGCTCGTGATTGCTCGTGGTTGCTCGTGAATGACCGTGGTCGCCGGACGGTGATGCGCACGATCGCGGGTCCAGCGTGAGGGACCTTACGGCACGTCGGCGTGAGTCACCCCACATTCGTGCACCACGTGCTCCGGTCCGCCAGGTGCCGTGGTCAGTAGGGTTCGCGGCATGGCTGACCTGACGCACCTCCGACTCGAGCGCCCCAGCGAGGGCGTCGCCCTGCTCGTGCTCGACAACCCCGACCTGCGCAACGCGATGTCGACCGAGATGACCGCGTCCTGGGTGGCCGCGATCGACGAGATCGCCGCGGACCCCACCGTGCGCGCGGTGGTGGTGACCGGCGAGGGGAGCGCCTTCTGCTCGGGCGGCATCACCTCGTGGCTCGCCGAGGACGTCGACGCCACCGTCGACGAGCAGCGCACCAAGATGATCGCCTTCTACCGGGCCTGGCTCTCGATCCGCCGGCTCGAGGTGCCGACGATCGCCGCGATCAACGGGGCCACCATCGGTGCGGGCCTGTGCATGGCCCTGGCCTGCGACATCCGCTACAGCACCGAGCAGGCCAAGATGGGGATGCCCTTCCTCAAGCTCGGGATCCACCCCGGCATGGCCGGCACCTTCCTCCTGCCCGACGCCGTGGGTGCCGCCGCGGCGCGCGACCTCATCCTCACCGGACGCCTGGTCGCCGGCGAGGAGGC
>JBFJKO010000011.1:0-18842 GCA_041634935.1 Nocardioides sp. | reverse complement strand
GGGTCGTTGGCGCTCAGCACCGCGACTGCGCTGCCGAGCCGGATCCTGCTCGTGCGGGCCGCTGCGGCGGCGAGGATCACCGGCGGCGCGGAGTCGTAGTACTCCTCCCGGTGGTGCTCGCCGATCCCGAAGGAGTGCAGCCCGCTGCGGTCGGCCAGCTCGATCTCCTCGAGCAGGTGGGCCAGGCGCTCAGCCGCGCCGACGACGTGGCCGGTGGACGGGTCGGTGACCCGGGAGACGAAGCTGTCGATGCCGAGGTGCACGGAGGACTCCAGGGAACGGGCGTGGGTGGGTGACCGCTCAACAAGCGGGCGGTGGAGCGCATTCCTGGGCACCCGTCGGTCGCACGCCTCTAGACTCCGCACGTGTCCCTCCTCGCCCAGACCCTCACCCTCCCCAGCGGCCTGACGCTGCCCAACCGCATCGTCAAGGCCGCGATGACCGAGAACCTCGCCGACGCGGCCAACCAGCCGACCGGACGGCACGAGCGCCTCTACCGTCGGTGGGCCGAGGGCGGCAGCGGGCTGCTCGTCACCGGCAACCTCATGGTCGACCGCCGCTTCCTCGAGCGCAGTCGCAACATCGTCGCCGACCGTCACCTCGACACGGTGCGCCTCGGTCGCGTCCGGCAGGCGGCCGGGTCGACCCCCCTGATCGCCCAGCTCAACCACCCGGGGCGGCAGACCAACCGCTTCATCGCCCGCACCCCGGTGGCTCCCAGCGCCTCGGGCGCGGTGCCGATGATGGGCCTCTTCGGCAAGCCGCGCGCCCTGGGGGCCGGTGAGATCGAGGCCATCGTCGAGGCCTTCGGCACTGCCGCCACCCTGTGCGAGCGCGCGGGGCTGGACGGCGTCCAGCTCCACGCCGCACACGGCTACCTGCTCGCGCAGTTCCTCTCCCCGCACGTCAACCGGCGCACCGACGGGTGGGGAGGCGACGTCGCCGGCCGGGCCCGGGCGCTGCTGGCCTCGGTGCGCGCGGCGCGCCGGGCGACCGGCGACGGCTTCACCGTGGCGGTCAAGCTCAACTCCTCCGACTTCCGCCACGGGGGCTTCACCGAGGACGACGCCGAGCGGGTCGTGCGCCTCCTGGTCGACGAGGGTGTCGACCTCATCGAGGTCTCGGGAGGCACCTACGAGAGCCCGGCGCTCTTCGGGATCGGTGTCGACGAGGCGCCGGCCCCGCACCTGAGCTCGGTCAAGGAGGCCTACTTCGCCGCGTTCGCCCAGCGGGCCCGCCGCGCGGCGCCCGAGGTCCCGATCATGCTCACCGGCGGCATCCGCACCCGCGCCGCGATGGAGGCGCTGCTGGCCGGGGGAGCGGTCGACCTCATCGGACTGGGCCGACCGCTGGCGATAGACCCGGACCTGCCGCACGCGCTGCTCAAGGGGGCCGCGGGCATCGAGCTGCCGTCGTACACCCTGCCGACCGTGGCCGGGATGGCCGGGGAGTCGGAGTGGTACGAGACGCAGATCGGCCGTCTCGGCGACGGCCGGGACGTCGCGCCGGGGCTCCACCCGGCACGCGCCGCCTCGGGCTTCGTGGGTGGTGAGCTGGTGCGTGGGCTCCGCGAGCAGCGTGCGCGGCGCCGGCTCGCCGACCGGGTCTGAGCGGAGTGGACTGGTCCACCCCGTGCGGGTGGGCCCGAGATCTGACACAGTCCGAGGATGCGTATCCGCGCCGTTCTCGCGGCCCCTCTCGCGGTCCTGGCCGTGCTCGTGTCCGGCTGCACGGTGACGGTCGCGCAGTCCGACCTCGAGGCCGAGGTCGGTCGAGGTGAGGACGGCGTCGCCTCGGTCTCCTGCGACGGCGACCTCGAGGGCGAGGTCGGCGCGACGCAGGACTGCCTGGTCACCTTCGACGACGACTCCACCGTCGAGGTGACCGTGACCGTCACCGAGGTCGACGGCAACGACGTGATCTTCGACTTCTCCGTCGCGGAGTAAGCGATCAGCTCTAGCGGCCGGTGAAGACCGGGCGCCGCTTCTCGGTGCGAGCGGTCGCGGCCTCGCGCACGTCCTCGCTGGCCCAGCACGCGGCGAAGGACCGCGCCACCTCGTCGTCCCCGGCCCCGTTGAGCACCGCCTTGTTGTGCGCGAGCGTCAGCGGCGCCAGGGTGGCGATCTCCTGCGCCCAGGCCATCGCGTCGTCCAGGGTGCCGACCCGGTCGACCAGGCCGCACCGCAGCGCCTCGTCGCGGTCGATGAGCTCGGCCGCGACCATCAGGCGCCGCGCCACCCCGCCGCCGGCGACGTGGGCGAGGGTCCGCATGGTCCAGGCGTCGACGGCCATGCCGTTGCGGGCCGTCGGCACCCCGAAGCGCGCGGTCTCGTCGCCCACCCGGAGGTCGCAGGCCAGCGCCAGCTGGGTCCCGGCTCCGATCGCCGGACCGTTGACCGCCGCGAGGATCGGCACCGGGAGCGCGGCCAGCCCGTGCAGCATGCCGTAGAGCGCTTCCAGGAACTCCTGGCCGTAGACCCCGTCGAGGTCGGCGCCGGAGCAGAACGACGTGCCCGCCCCGGTGACGACCAGCACCCGCGCACCCGCGTCGACCTCGGCCTGAGCGGCGGTGTGGAGTGCCCGGCAGAGGTCGAGGTCGAGGGCGTTGCGGCGCTCCTCGCGCTGGAGCTCGAGCAGGCTGACCGGACCGGTGCGCGTGGTGGAGAGCATGGGCCAGAGGGTAGTGGGGCCCGCTGCGGTCACTCGGTCGTGGCCGGCGTTCGCGAGACGGTCGGCTCGTCGGCGTCGGGTGCCGACTCGTCGTCGTCCTCGGTGACTGCCTCCTCGGTGACGAGGCCGCCGGGCGTGCCGACGGAGACCCGGGGCTCGATCACGGCGGTGCCGTCGGTCTCGAAGCGGTAGAGCTGGTAGCCGGTCACCATGCGCGTCTCGTCGTCGAGGAAGATCACGGGGAATGACGCCGGCTGCTGAGGCTTGGTCCAGGGCGTCGAGAAGTTGTTGATCGTCGGGGTGTCGACCGCGCCGCCGGTGGTGTCGAGCTCCATCAGGAACGTCCAGGTGCCGTCGGAGTTCCAGATCACGCGCGGCTCGATCGAGCGGTGCCAGTGCCCGTAGAACACCGCGCTCGCCGGCACGTCGTCGACGCCGTCGTCGCCGTCCGGCGGCGCCTCCGTCGACGAGACCTCGTTGGTGGTCAGCAGCGCGCTGACGCTCTCCACGTCGAGGAACGCCTCGGCGGCGTAGGCCTCGTGGACGAGCACCAGGTCGGGGCGGTCCTCGGCGTCCGCCTCGGCAGCGACCTCGCGCAACCGCGCCCCGACGTCCGCCTGACCCTCCTCCCCGCGCAGCGTGGTGGCGCCGAACAGCTCGCTGCGGGCGGGGTCTCCGTCACCGAGGACCCGCACGCCGGCGAGCTCCTCGATGGAGCCCTCGAGGACGGTCATGCCGGAGTCGGCCATCTGCTCGGCGCTGACCTCCGACTCGTGGTTGCCGGTGACGACGGCGACGGGGCCTTCGCCCATGATGGCGCGCTCGCCCCGAATGCAGGTGCCCTCGGCTGCGGTGCCGTTGGTGGTGAGGTCGCCGGTGATGGCCATCAGCGCCGGGACGTCGTCGCCGTGCTGCTCCCTGAGCAGCTCGACCACGGCGGTCTGCAGCCGGATCATCGTGGTGTTGCAGTGCATGTCGGACTGCATGATGACCGCGGTCTCCCCCTCGCGGGGCCCGCGCATCAGGAGCTTGCGGGCCTCCAGGTCGGCGAGGGCGGCGCTGCGGTAGCGAGCCTCCGCCTTCTCCTGACGCTTGATGAGCACCTGGGCCTTGGCCAGGGCACCACCGGTGAGGGCACGGATCACGGGCGAGTTGGTCGTGGCTCCGGCAGCGAGGGTCCCGTCGAGCACCGAGAGCGCGTAGACGCCCTCGGTGGCACCGCGGTGGCCGGGGGAGCCCAGCACCTGCACGGCGCCCACCGACGTCGACGTCACCAGCGCGAGCACGGCCACCAGTGCCAGCCGCAGGCGCGAGCGCGGGTCGCGCAGCGGACGCAGGGGCAGCAGGTAGCTCAGTCCGAGCAGGAGGGTGCCGCCGACCAGGGTGACGGTGAGCAGCGAGAGGCGCAGCTGGTGCATGAGCTCGGCGCGCACCAGCCCGACGTACTGGTCGATCGCCGGGGCGGGGTCGTGGAAGATGCCGGTGTAGAGCCGGAGCATCTCGGGCCGCACGTAGTTGGCGAGGTCGCCGTCGCCGGCACCGGGGTCGCCCGGACCGTCGACGCTGGCCACCACCCCGAGCGGGCCGACGCCCTGCGGGACGTAGATGGTGCCGGCGATGCCCAGGCGCAGCGCACTGTGGCCCTGGGTGCTCAGGGTGAAGGTGGTGGGCGTCGTGCCGATCTGTTGCTCGACACTCGTGTGGGTCACCGCCCAGGCGGCCGCGACCGGCAGACCGATGACCCCGGCCGCGACCAGGCAGACGGCCCACCGCACCAGGATGCGCCGCAGCGCCACGCCGCTCACGTGAGGTCGCTGATGACCGGCTTGAAGTACCCGGTCAGCGTTCTCGCGAGGTCGGCCCCGAGGTGGATGTCGTCGTAGTAGGTGTTGACGCCCCGCACGCGGGCACGGCACGTCGTCGCCGAGCAGTAGCCGGGCGTGGCGTCGACGAGCGCGGGCCGACCCGAGAGCGGGGCTCGCAGGTTGCGCGTGATCCAGCGCCGGTTGTCCTGCTCGCGGTCCAGGGCCTCCTCGCGCGGGAGGTCGCACTGGTAGGGCTCGCGGCCGGCGTCGCAGGGCTGGGGGTCGATCGGGACCGTTGCGGCCTGACCGATCAGGTCGACATGGAGGCCCATCCGGCCGAGCCGCTCGAACATGCGCGGAGCGCCCTCGACGGCGAGGGTGCTCATGTGCACCTGATAGCTGCTGAGGCCGGAGTCGGTGCCGGTGCGGTCGGCCTGGCGCTGGCGCCGGTAGGCGTCGCGGTAGCCCGACCAGAAGCCGCCGACCAGGACGCTGACATCCCCCTTCGACCGCTTCTCCAGGCGCTTGAGGTAGCCGAGCGTGCCCAGGTTGCGGTTCTCGCAGCCGCTGCGCCCGAACCCCCGCGACCGCGGCAGCGGGAGGGCCACCGGGCAGCTCCCGAGGACGATCATCGTCAGGTTGACCCGCTGCTTGCGTGCCTCGCGGCGCAGGGCCGGCAGGTACATCCAGGCGTGGGAGTCGCCCCAGGCGACGAGCGTCGGTCGCTTCGCGCCGAAGCGCGTGACCCGGCACGGGTCGGCGTTGACGGTCACCCCGTCGGCCTCGTAGCACTCACGGGGCATCCGCGGGAAGTCCGCACTCCGGGTCGGGGGCACCCCGCGCTCGAAGGCGTTCGCCCCGGACGCCGCGGCCCCGGTCGCCGGAAGGCCGGCCAGCGCCGGCAGGAGGACGGCGAGCGCGAGCAGGCCGAGCAGGAGTCGGCGACGGCTCGGGCGAGCGGTGGCGACGGTGATGTTCGAAGGTCCCATGTCAGGAGAATCGTGCCACGCCGGTGGCGACCGGGGGAGCAGGATCAGGCGAAGACGAGATCCGCGTCGGACCACCAGGCCCGCATCGAGGTGATCTTGCCGTCAGGCGCGAAGGTCATCACCTCGAGCGGCTCCATCGTGGCCACACCGGCGCCGGTGTCGGTCTCGACCCGGAAGTGGAACGCCGCCTCGCCGGCGCACGCGCGCACCGTGATCAGCGTCGTCGTCACCGACAGGCCCTCGAGGGTGGCGTAGAACGCGCGGATCGCCTCGCGTCCGGTGAGCACGTCGGAGCCCACCGGGTCCTCGAGCGTGGCGTCCTCGGCGTACAGCGCTGCGATCTCGTCGGCGGTCCCGTCGGCCACCAGTGCGAGGTAGCGGGTCACGGCGGCCACGGCCGCGTCGTTGCTCAGGGTCATGCGCCAGTTCTATAACACGTTCTAGTTCGGCGCCAGACCCGTCCACGTCACCCGCGCAGCGCGGCGATGCTGGGCCGGAAGAAGGGCGCGAGGGCCTTGGTGCGCGTCGCGCTGAGGTGCAGGTCGTCGTACCAGGTGAGGATGCCGTCGACGCTGCCGCTGCACACGCGCTCGGAGCAGTAGGCGTCGCGGGGGAGCAGGAAGCGGGGGCTGCCGTCGAGCTTCTTCATCTGCGAGCGCAGCCAGCTGTCGGTGCGGCCCTCCTCGCGCAGGGCGCGCCAGCGGGGGATGTCGCACGCATAAGGGTCGTTGCCGGCCGAGCAGCCGGCCACGCGGTCGGGGACCACCGCGGCCTGACCGATGACGTCGACGTCGACCCCGAGCCGGCCGAGCCGGGTGAAGAGCCGCGGGGTGCCCTCGTGGCTCAGCGCCACCATTTTCCTGGTGTAGTCGTCGTAGCCCGACTCCTCCCCGGCACCCTCCATCGCGATCTCGCGGTGGGCGATGCGGAAGCCGGCCCAGTTGGACCCGAGGATGACCTTCACGGCGCTGCCACGCTTGTGCAGCTTCGTGACGAAGGCCAGGGCGTTGACGTTGCTCCGCTCGCACTTGCCGGAGTAGCCGCTGTCCGGAGTGGTGGTCGAGGCGATGGGCGGACAGCTGCCGGCGACGAAGCTGGTGAAGTTGACCCGTTGCCCGCGGACGGCCTTGCGCACGGCAGGGATGTACATCCAGGCGTGGGAGTCGCCCCAGAGCACCACGGTCGGGCGCTTGCGACGGAACGTGTTGTAGTGGCACACCGTCGGCTCGCCCGCGGTCTGGGCAGGCCCGAAGCAGTCCGCGGGCATCGTCGGGGTGTCGAGCTCGTCCGCGGGCATCGCCTGCGCGGGCGCGACCCCGAGGGCCAGGCTGGTCGTGAGCAGTGCCCAGGAGAGCAGGATCACGGCGAGGGGGCGCAGGCTCGGAGGAGCCGCGTTCGTCAGGGGGACGCGCATGGTTCCGTATCGTGTCACAGCCGAGGACGTCGAGGGGAGGAGTCGCCCGGTGCTGGAGATCGTCGCCGAGGGAGGCGTGGAGTCCTACGTCGTCCGCGTCGACGGGCGCGACCAGTCCTTCGTCGACCTCGCCGACCCGACCCGGCTGGTCTTCGACTACGTGCGACGGATCGGCGACGTGCTCGACGCGCTCGCGCCCGAGGGTGCCCCGATCCGGGTGGTGCACGTCGGCGGCGCCGGGCTCACGCTGCCCCGCTACGTGGCAGCGACCCGCCCGACGTCGGCTCAGGTGGTCCTCGAGCCGGACGAGGCGCTCACCGCCCGGGTGCGGGACGAGCTGCCGCTGCCGCGTCGCAGCGGCATCAAGGTGAGGTCGGTCGACGGCGCGGGCGGGATCGCCGCCCTGCGCGACGGCTTCGCCGAGGTCGTGGTGGTCGACGCCTACCGCGACGGTGAGGTGCCGGGCGAGCTGCTGGAGGTGGCGCACCTCGCCGACGTGGCGCGGGTGCTCACCCCCGAGGGCTGCTACCTGCTGAACCTCGCCGACGCGGCACCCTTCGCCCTGACTCGTGACACCGTGGCCGGGCTGCGCGAGGTCTTCGGCTCGCTCGTCGTCAGCGCGGAGCCCGCCACGCTCAAGGGACGGCGCCCGGGCAACCTGCTGATCACCGCCGGGCGCGGGGCGGTGCCGCTCGCCGCGCTGCGCAGCCGGGCCGCGTCCTCCCCGGCGCCCTACCAGGTGCTCGACGACCGGGGGGTCGGCGACCGGTTCGGTGGCGGCCGCCCTCGGAGGTCGGCCACGGTGGACGGCGACTAGAGCGACGTCATGACGCCGACCGGCTCGGGGGTGAACCCGGGGAAGACCGCCGCGCGGGAGGCCTTCAACCGCGTCGTGACGACCTCGGAGAGCACGCTGCGGTAGTCGGTGGTGACCGGGACGTCGGCGTCGAGCGAGGCGCTGAGCGGGGGCATCGTGCCGTGGTAGCCGCCCTTGACCCCGGCCCCGGCGAGGAGCATGACGTTGCCGTAGCCGTGGTCGAGGCCGTAGTTGGCGTTCTCCTTCACCCGCCGCCCGAACTCGCTGAAGGCGACGAGCGTGACCTTGCTCCGCTGGGTGCCGAGGTCAGCGAAGAACGCTGCCAGCGCCTGCGCGAGCTCGCGGGCGTTGTTGCGCATCGCGCCCCACTCCAACGTCCCGAGCCCGGAGTGCATGTCCCAGTCGCCCTGGTCGACGGTGATGACGCCGACCCCGACGTCACCGCGGATGATCCGGGCCACCTCGCTGAGCGCGCTTCCGAGGTCGGTGTTGGGGTAGGCCTTGCGGCCGTCACTGGTCTCGCGGGCCGGCGCGAAGTCGCGCACCGAGCCGAAGGCCGAGCCCATCGCCGTGCCCAGGGGCCCGCCGCGACGGTCCCACAGCGTGTGCAGCGACCGGAGCCTGCTGCCGTCGTCGCCGTCGGTACCGGTGAACCCCACCGACTCCACGTCGGACGCCGACATCACCGGCTGCGCGCCGTACAGGGACGTCGGCACCACCCCGCCGCCCACGGCGAAGCCCTGGAGCGGTGAGGTGCCCGGCAGGTCGCCGACCAGGCGGTTGAGCCAGCCCTCCCGCGTGGTCGATCCCGGGTTGGCGTCCTCGATCTCCTCCATCGCGGCGAAGTGCGAGCGGTTGGGGGCGGGGAGTCCCGTCGCGTGGACGGCGGCCATCTCGCCGGCGTTCCACAGCGGCAGGACCGGGGCCAGCTCGGGGTGCAGCCCGAAGGTCCCGTTGGTCGCGAGGAGCCGCTCGGCCGGGATCCCGATCTTCGGGCGAGCGGTGCCGTTCTTGATCACCGGGTCGTTGTAGGGCACGACCAGGGAGAGCCCGTCGGCGGCGCCGCGCAGCGACAGCACGACCATCACCGCACCCGCTGCGGACGCGCTCGCCGGGGCCGCGGTCACGACGGCGCTCCCGAGCACGGCCGTGGTGCCGACGGCCAGGCTCCCGGTCAGCAGACCGCGTCGGCTGACGCCGGCGTACTCCTGGCAGCAGGCGGACTCGGGGACGCGTCGGGAGGGGGCTCGCTTGATCATCTGGGGTCCTCAGCGGGAGAAGTGTTCGGGGGAGTCGAGGATGGTGACCAGCACGCGGTGGAAGCCCCACCGCACGAGCGGGTGCTCGGCGGTGATCACCGTCGACGGCCGCACCCGCCAGTCGTCGGGGCAGGTCTGGACGCAGGCCTTGAGGAGCCGCTTCGTGGCGTGGCGGCCCAGGAGCTGCTGGCACAGGTGGTCGACCAGCAGGTCGAAGCGGATCCGCTTGCGTGGCATCCAGGCCTGCGGGCTGCGGTAGCGGATGCCCTGGCTGGGCCACCACGCCCCGGACATCGACCAGTGCGTCTCCATCGAGGCGAGCAGGCGCGCGGGTGACGACCACGACTGGTTGTCCAGGGGCTGCCCGTCGGGGCGCGGCCACTCGAACGGGATCGAGCCCATCGACGAGGCCTGCCACAGGATCGCGTGGGCGGCATGGCTGTTGTCGCCCTCGGGCGGGTCGGTCACCTTGACGCGCAGCACCCGGTAGGTGGCCACGATCTCCTCGGCGGGGTCACGCACCTTGGCGCCGACGGAGCGCTTGAACTCCTTGCTGGCCACCAGCGCCAGGAGCACCGGGCGGATCGCCGTCCCGTTGCGCAGGTAGACGTCGGCGAGGTGCTGCACCAGCGCGTCAGACGGCGTGTCGCTGACGAACTTCACACAGATCTTGCGTGCGACGCGGCGTGCGGTGGCGGGGTGGTGCGCGAGGTAGCGCAGGTAGGCGTCAACCGTGGCGCGACCATCGGGGTCGGTGTTGGGGGCGCGGAAGTCGAGCACCTTCACCGCCCCGGTCCAGTGGTCCTTCGGCGAGTACGACGCCTCCCACGTGCGCCACATGTCCACGAGGTAGCCGGTGAGGATGCGCGCGGAGCTCTTCACGTCGTCCTCGTCGAAGACGCCGCGGCCGACGGTGTGCAGCTCGAGCAGCTCACGCCCGAGGTTCTCGTTGGGGTGCGACTTGGTCGACACGGCGTTGTCGAGGAAGAGCCCCATCGCGGGGTGGGTGATGGCGGTGCGCAGCAGGTCCTCGAAGGTGCCGAGGGCGTGTCGACGCACGGCCTGGTCGTAGGAGAACCGCCACGTGAAGTTGGCGTCGTCGTGGACCGGCACGTTGAAGTGGTTCATCCACAGCTCGGCCATCATCTCCGCGACCGGCCGGTTGGTGAGGACGCGGCGCACCAGGATCCACCTCTGGTAGTCGGCCATCACCTGCCAGCCGCTCTCGACCCCCTCGACGTTGCGGCGCCACAGGTCCTGGGGCGAGCGGGTGAGGCTCGGCCACCACGACAGCAGCGCGTCGGTCGCGCGGTCGTCGATCGACTCGGGGCTCAGCTGGGCGCGGAACCACGCCTGGCCGCCGCCGGCTCGTCGCACCCGCCGGGTCAGGGCCGGGGTGTTGCCGTAGGAGAACCGGTTGACCAGGTGCCGGTCGGCCCGCTTGAGCAGCGGCTTGCCGCGGAAGCGGCGCGGCTTGTACGCCGCCTCGGACGGGGAGGCCCCGGCGGCGACGCCGAGGGCGCCACCAGCGGAGAGCGCACCGGTGAGGAGGGTGCGTCGAGAGCTCGACGTGGGGGTGCTCGGCATGTGGGGGGCTCCGTGCGGTGTGGGGGGAGACGACCGGCGTGAAGTCGGCGGGGACCGGTCCCGCCCGAGGCTAGTTCGCCCCCGACGCCGGTGGGCCGCCCGAGGGTGCAAATGGCCCTGAATGACTAGGCGCACTGGCCGACCGGTTCCCGACGCACGGACCCACCCAGGGTCCGGCTAGTCTGTGCTCGCCCGTACGACCGACACGAAGGACCGTGAACCGCCCGATGGACGGCTCTCAAAGTACCAACCCGCCCCGCTCCGACCGCCCTGACCGATCTGCTGGGGTCGCGCGATGACGCCCTGGCTGCTCCTCGCACTCGCGCTGCTGCTCATCGCCGCGTGCGGTGTCTTCGTGGCCGCGGAGTTCGCCTTCGTGACCGTCGACCGAGGCCAGGTCGACCGCGAGGCCGCCGAGGGCGACGCCGGCGCGCTCGGTGTCCAGCTGGCGCTGAAGTCGCTCTCGACCCAGCTCTCCGGGGCCCAGGTCGGGATCACCGTGACCAACCTCGGCATCGGGTTCCTGGCCGAGCCCGCGATCTCCGCGCTCATCGACACCCCCCTGGGGGCTGCCGGGGTCCCTGACGGAGCGGTGACGCCCACGGCGCTGTTCATCGCGCTGCCGCTGAGCACGGTGCTGACGATGCTCTTCGGTGAGCTGGTGCCCAAGAACGTCGCGATCGCGCTCCCGATGGCCACGGCCCGCGCCACGCAGCGACCGATGCGGCTCTTCACCGCTGCGATGCGCGGTCCGATCGCCCTCCTCAACGGCTGGGCCAACGCCATCGTGCGCCGCCTCGGTGTCGAGCCGCAGGAGGAGCTGCGCTCGGCGCGCAGCTCGGCCGAGCTGGCCTCGCTCATCTCGCGCTCGGCCGACGAGGGCACCCTCGACGCCGACACCGCCGAGCTGATGGAGCGCTCGGTCGAGTTCGGCACCCGCACCGCCGGCGAGATCATGACCCCGCGCGTGCGCACCCGCTCGCTGGGCGTCAACGACCGCGCGAGCGCGGTCATCGACCTGACCCGTCAGACCGGCCACTCACGCTTCCCGGTCCTCGACGACGACGACGCCGTGGTGGGCACGGTCCACGTGAAGAACGCGGTCGCCGTCCCCAGTCACGAGCGTCCCACCACCAAGGTCAAGCACCTGATGGCCAAGCCGGTCGTCGTCCCCGACTCGCTGCGCCTGGACCCGTTGATGGCCCTCCTGCGTGCGGGCGGCTTCCAGATGGCGGTCGTCCTCGACGAGTACGGCGGCCACGCCGGCATCGTCACCCTCGAGGACGTCATCGAGGAGATCGTCGGCGACATCTCCGACGAGCACGACCGGCTCGGTGCCCGCGCCCGCCAGCGTCGTGACGGCTCGTGGTCGATCTCGGGGCTCCTGCGCCCCGACGAGGTCGAGGACGTGACCGGCATCGAGCTCCCCGAGAGCGAGGACTACGACACCGTCGCCGGCCTCGTGCTCCAGGTCCTCGGCCGGATCCCGCGCTCGGGCGACATCGCCGAGGTCGAGGTGCCCGACCGCACCGATCCCGACCAGCCGCGCACGCTCCTCGCCGTCCTGGCGGTGGAGCACATGGACGGGCTCCGCGTCGACCGCCTGGCCCTGCGCCTGCTGGACCACTCGACCGAGCACGCGGAGGCCGACCATGAGTGACACCGCTGCCCTGGCGCTGGCCGTCGTCCTGCTGGCCTTCAACGCCTTCTTCGTGGGCGCCGAGTTCGCCCTGATCTCCGCGCGACGCAGCCAGATCGAGCCCAAGGCCCAGAGCGGCTCCCGTGCCGCCCGCACGACGCTCAAGGCGATGGAGAACGTCTCGCTGATGATGGCCGGTGCCCAGCTGGGCATCACCATCTGCTCGCTCGGCCTCGGTGCCGTCGGCGAGCCCGCGCTGGCCCACCTCATCGAGCCGCTGTTCGAGCGGGCCGGGGTGCCCGAGGCGCTCCTGCACCCGGTGGCGTTCGTGCTCGCGCTGATCGTGGTCGTCGCGCTGCACGTCGTGCTCGGCGAGATGGTGCCCAAGAACATCGCGATCGCCGGCCCGGAGCGCTCCGCCCTCGTGCTCGCCCCGGCCCTGGTGGCCGTGGTCGCGCTGCTGCGTCCGGTCATCGTCGGGCTCAACGCCGTCGCCAACGCCACGCTGCGCCTCATGCACGTCGAGCCCAAGGACGAGGTGAGCTCGACGTTCACCCGCGAGGAGGTCGCCGCGCTCGTGGAGGAGTCCCGCGGCGAGGGCCTGCTGGAGGCCGACGAGTACGACCGTCTCGCCGGCGCGCTCGGCTTCACCGAGAAGACCATCGAGAAGGTCCTGCTCCCGGCCGACGACCTGTCCACGATCGTGCGCGGCTCCAGCGCCGCCGACATCGAGGCGCTCTGCGCCGCGACCGGCTTCAGCCGGTTCCCGGTGGCGAGCACGACGGGCGACCTGCTGGGCTACCTGCACATCAAGGACGTCCTCGAGCCCGACGAGCAGCGTCGCAACGAGCCGATCGACGACAAGTGGATCCGTCCCTTCGCGCCGGTGCCCGCCCACGTGCAGCTCCACGAGGCGCTCGAGGTGCTCCAGCGGCGGGGCGCGCACATGGCGCGGGTGGTCGACACCGACGGCAGCACGGTCGGTCTGGCCACGCTGGAGGACGTCATCGAGGAGCTCGTCGGCGAGATCCGCGACGGTGCCCACCTCGAGGAGACGTCCTGACCCGCGCGTGCGCAGCGACCTCGCGCCGCGGCGCCCGTAGGGTAGGTAGCCGTGGCAGGTGAAGCAGCGACTGGAGCCGACCGCTCGGCGGCGCTGGTGTGGACGCTGCCCAACGCCCTGAGCGCGCTCCGGCTCCTCGGTGTGCCGGTCTTCCTGTACCTCGTGCTCGGGCCCGAGGAGGACGGCTGGGCGCTGGCGCTGCTGGTCGCCTCCGGCATCACCGACTACCTCGACGGGTGGCTGGCCCGCAAGCTGGACCAGCAGTCGGTGGTCGGACAGATCCTCGACCCGGTGGCCGACCGGCTCTACATCCTCGCGGTCGTGGTCGCCCTCGCCCTGCGCGACGTCGTCCCGTGGTGGGTCGCGGTGATCCTGCCGTTGCGTGACGCCCTCATGTGGGGGCTCGTGCCGCTGCTTCGTACCCGGGGCTACAGCGCGCTGCCGGTGCACTTCCTTGGTAAGGCCGCCACGTTCAACCTCCTCTACGCCTTCCCGCTGCTGCTGCTCGGCGACGGCGAGGGCACCGTGGCGACGCTGGCCGAGGTCTTCGGCTGGGCCTTCGCGATCTGGGGGATCGCCCTCTACTGGTGGGCCGGCGTGCTCTACGCCTGGCAGGTCCGGCGGCTGCTCGCGACGACCGATCGGACCTGAGCGATGCCCTCCGACCAGGACACCGCTGCGCGGACTCCCGGGCGCACGGCCGAGCGGACCCACCTGCCGCTGCTGACCCTGATCACCCAGCAGTCCCTCGACGAGGACTACCTGGTGGCCGCCGAGCGGCGGGCCGCCGGCGCGCCGCGGCCCCCGCGCGAACGCACGCGACGCTGGGCGCTCCTCGTGATCGTCGTCTTCGGGCTGATGGTCTCGACCGCCTTCGTGCAGAACTCCCTCAACGCCGACATCGACGACGCCGGGCGGGCCACGCTCATCAGCCGGCTCGACACCGAGCGCGCCCTGCTCGCCGACCAGCAGCGGCGTCTGGCGGACCTCCGGGTCGTCAACGCCGAGCTGGAGGAGGAGCTCGGCCGGCTGGCCGACGCCGAGCAGGAGGCCCTGGTCCGCAACCGGCGGCTCCAGGTCCGCACGGGTTTCCTGGGCGTCTCCGGCGAGGGGGTGCGGGTCACGGTGACCGACCGCCCCGACGCCGACCCCGTCCAGCTCGTGCAGGACTCCGACCTCGCCCTGCTGGTCAACGGGCTCTGGGAGGCCGGGGCCGAGGCGATCGCGGTCAACGGCCACCGGCTGACGGCCCGCAGCGCGATCCGCACCAGCGGCCAGGCCATCGAGGTCAACGAGAAGGGCATCGCCGGGCCGTACGTCGTCGAGGCGATCGGTGACACCCGCACCCTCTCGGCGCGACTCTTCGACACCACCTCGGCCCTGGTGTTCGCAGGCAAGGCCGAGTTCTACGGATTCACCTACGCCGTGGACAATGTGGGCGAGCTGTCGTTGCCGTCCGGTCCGGCGAGCTTCCTCGACCAGCGCTCGGCGAGCACCGAGGGCGGCGAGGGGATCGAGGACCTGCCGCTCGATCGCACCCAGAAGTCCCAGAACCCCGAGAACCCCGAGAGTGAGGTCGAGACGCCGTGATCGCAGTTCTCGGTCTGCTGCTCGGCGTCCTGCTGGGGCTGGTCTTCCAGCCCGACGTGCCGCTGGCGCTCGAGCTGTACCTCCCGATCGCCGTCGTCGCGGCCCTCGACGCGGTCTTCGGAGGCCTGCGCGCCTACCTCGACGGCATCTTCGACGACAAGGTCTTCGTCGTCTCGTTCGTGAGCAACGTCTTCATCGCGGCGGGCATCGTCTACCTCGGCGACCGGCTCGGGGTCGGCGGCCAGCTGTCGACCGGCGTGGTGGTGGTGCTCGCGATCCGGATCTTCTCCAACGTCGCCGCCATCCGGCGCCACCTGTTCCATGCCTGACCCGACGCAGCCCACGACGGGGGAGACCGGGCGTGCCCGTCTGTGGAAGGCGGTGCGCCACTCGTCGCGACGCCAGGTCGTCGTCGCGGTGCTGCTCGCCCTCGTCGGGTTCGCCGGGATCGTCCAGATCCAGAACACCAAGGACGCCTCCACCTACTCCGGGCTGCGCGAGCAGGACCTGATCGACGTCCTCAACGGGCTCGCCGGCACGACCCAGCGCACCCAGGCCGAGATCGATCGGCTGATCGACGCCCGCGCCGAGCTCCGCTCGGAGACCGGCCAGCGCCGTGCCGCCGTCGAGCAGGCGCAGCAGGAGGTCGACAGCCTCAACGTCCTCGCGGGCGTGGTGCCCGTGACGGGGCCCGGCATCCGGGTGACCATCGCCGAGGAGACCGGCACCGTGTCGGTCGGGTCGATGCTCGACACCATCCAGGAGCTGCGCTCGGTGGGGGCCGAGGCGATCCAGATCAACGGCCAGGTGCGGGTCGTGGCGCAGACCTCGTTCGAGGACGGCGTCGGTGGCCTCCTCATCGACGGCACGCTCGTCGAGGCGCCGTACGTCATCGACGCGATCGGCGTCGCCAACGCCCTGGCCAGCGCCATCCGGTTCCCGCTCGGGCCGCTCAAGCAGCTCGAGGGCGACGGGGCCCGGGTGGTCGAGGTCGTCGAGCTGGCCTCGCTGGACATCGACGCGGTCCGACGCCTCGTGCAGCCCGAGTTCGCCACGCCCGACCCCTGATCGGCACGCACGGCCCCGCAGCGGGTAGCGTGCTGGCCGCAGCACCCGTTCGCCCGCTCTCGTGCGGGCCCCGCGATGGAGGCACGAGTTGTATCCCGAGGATCTCAAGTACACCGCTGAGCACGAGTGGGTCCGCACGCCCGGCGAGCACGCCGGATCGGTCCGGGTCGGGATCACCGAGTACGCCCAGGACGCCTTGGGCGACATCGTCTACGTCTCCCTCCCCGAGGTGGGGGAGACCCTCGTGGGCGGCAGCACCTGCGGTGAGCTCGAGTCGACGAAGTCGGTCAGCGACCTCTACGCGCCGGTCAGCGGCGAGGTGGTGGCGCGCAACGAGGCCCTCGATGCGACACCCGAGCTGGTCAACTCAGACCCCTACGGCGGGGGCTGGCTCTTCGAGATCGTCCCGGCCGGCGACGACCTCGACGGCCTGATGTCCGCCGAGACCTACACCGCGACCCTCGAGGGCTGACGCACGCACCCGCGGGGCTGATAGGTTCGGAGCAACCGTCAACCTCAGCCCGGCAGTGAGGGTTCGGACGTCCCCCAACCCTTCGACTGGAGGTAGCCCCGATGCCCTTCTGCACCAACTGTGGCCGTCAGAACCCTGACGACGCCCGGTTCTGCGCCCAGTGCGGCACCCGACTCGTGGGGGCCGACTCACCGGCGCCCGCGGACGGCGCGGCGGAGACGACCGCGACCATCCAGATCGGCGTCGGCGCCGACAAGGTCGAGACCTCCGACCGGGCGCTCAACGCCGTCGACGCCGCAGCCGTGGACGCCCTGCCCCCCGGCCACGCGCTGCTCGTCGTGCAGAAGGGCCCCGGTGCGGGCAGCCGCTTCCTGCTCGACTCCGACTCCGTGCACGCCGGGCGACACCCCGAGAGCGAGATCTTCCTCGACGACGTGACGGTCTCGCGCCAGCACGCGGTCTTCGTCCGCGACCAGGACACCTTCACGGTGAGCGACGCCGGCAGCCTCAACGGCACCTACGTCAACCGCGACCGCATCGAGTCGGTGCGGCTCAAGGACAGCGACGAGGTCCAGATCGGCAAGTACCGCCTCGTGTTCTTCTCCGGGCACGACTCCCGGTCCTCCTCCTGACGGACCTGGTCATGGTGAGCCCGGTTCCCGAGGAGAACGCCCGTCCGAGCGCGGGCGGGCTGCTCAACATCGGTCAGGTCCTCGACCTCCTGCGACCGGACTTCGACTCCATCACCATCCCCAAGATCCGCTTCCTCGAGGACAAGGGGCTCATCAAGCCCGAGCGCACCGCCGCGGGCTACCGGAAGTTCTCCCACGCCGACGTCGAGCGGCTGCGCTACGTGCTCACGATGCAGCGCGACCACTACCTCCCGCTGCGCGTGATCGGCGAGCACCTCGACGCCCTCGACCGCGGCCTCGAGCCGCCGCCGATCGAGCCCGTCGTGCCGACGGTGCCCACGGTCGCGCTCAACTCCGACGGGCTGCCGAGCCCCGAGTCGTTCCTGCGCCGCGACAACCTGCGGCTCTCGCGCAAGGAGCTGCTCAAGATCGCCGAGATCAGCGAGGAGCAGCTCGTCGCGCTCGAGGAGTTCGGCCTGCTCAGCTCGCGCAGCGGCACCGGTCACTTCGACAGCGACGCGCTCGTGATCGCCAAGACCGCACGCGAGCTCGCCGACTTCGGTCTCGAGCCCCGCCACCTGCGCTCCTTCCGCGCGGCCGCCGACCGTGAGGTCGGGATGGTCGAGCAGGTCGTGGCACCCCTGGCGCGCGGTCGCGACGCCTCGGCGGGCGCCCGCGCCGAGGACGCCATGAGCCAGATCGCCGCGCTCTCGGTGCGGCTGCACGCCACGCTGGTCAAGTCCGGCCTCAAGCGGCGGTGAGCTCGCGCCCCCTTCCCCCGACGAGGTGGCTTGCTCCGGGGATAGGGTGAATACATGCGCGAAGTCGATGTCATGGGAGTCAGGGTCGAGATGCCTTCCAACCAGCCGATCGTGCTGCTGCGGGAGGTGACCGGCGAGCGGTACCTGCCCATCTGGATCGGGGCGGTCGAGGCCACGGCCATCGCGTTCGCCCAGCAGGGGGTGATCCCGCCGCGGCCGCTGACGCACGACCTGATGAAGGACGTCCTCGAGGCCACCGGCAACCCCCTCGCCGAGGTCCGCATCACCGACGTGAAGGACGGCGTCTTCTTCGCGGTCCTCGTCTTCGAGTCCGGCGTCGAGGTCAGCGCCCGTCCCTCCGATTCCATCGCCCTCGCGCTGCGCACGGGCACCCGCATCGTGTGCGAGGAGAGCGTGCTCGACGAGGCCGGCCTCGCCGTGCCGGCCGAGCAGGAGGACGAGGTCGAGAAGTTCCGCGAGTTCCTCGACCACGTGACTCCCGAGGACTTCGACGCCGATCTGTGACCCTCAGTCTGAGGGTGAGGGTTTGCGACACGCCGGGCCCGACCTTTGACCGGCCCGCCTCGTCGTCGTACCTTGAACTGTCTTCGTTGTAGTTCCACGCGTGTGGTTGCCTCCCGCAGTCACCGTCCCCTTCCCCGGAACCACGCCACGCGAAGTAGACCCCACGGAGGACCGTGTGAACGAGCAGAACCGGCCAGGCGCCACGTCGGCAGACGTCGACGCAGCCCTGGCGCACGAGCGTGCCGAGGAATCCGCGGACGAGCAGGGCCTGCTGTTCACCGATGACGTGTCCCCGCTGCCCAACGACGTCGGCTACCGCGGTCCCACCGCGTGCAACGCCGCGGGCATCACCTACCGCCAGCTCGACTACTGGGCGCGCACCGGGCTCATCGAGCCCACCGTGCGGGGTGCCAAGGGCTCGGGCTCGCAGCGGCTGTACTCCTTCCGCGACATCCTGATCCTCAAGATCATCAAGCGGCTGCTCGATGCCGGCGTCTCGCTGCAGCAGATCCGCACGGCGGTGACGCACCTGCGGGAGCGCGGCACCGACG
>JBFJKO010000010.1:0-19048 GCA_041634935.1 Nocardioides sp. | reverse complement strand
GTCGACGAGGCGCCGTACGGCGTCGGCGGGGTCGGCCGCGGCCGCGACCCGCTCGCGGCCGACGTCGAGCAGCCGCTCGCTGATCGAGACGAGCATGTCGGCCAGCAGCTGGTCCTTGGACGCGAAGTGCTTGTAGAGCGCCGGGCCGGAGATCCCGCACGCCGCCCCGATCTCCACGACCGAGACCCCGTGGAAGCCCCGGCGGGCGAAGAGCGACGCGGCGGTGCGCAGAATCTGCTCGCGACGGGTGGCCGGAGCATCCGCGTCAGGTCCGGTCATGGAGCCAGGTTAGCGAGTCGTAACCACCGGTCCCGCCGCCTCCCGGCTGCCCCGCCGCGACAGTCCCTGACGAAGTGGCCCCTCACGAGGGCGATCAGGGGCCATTTCGTCAGGGACTATCGGTCCGGAGACCCGTGCTCGTCGGGGAAGAGATCGTGGCGGCGCCCGGCGACCGTGGACGATCCGGTTAACGATCGCTAACCTGAGTCGGGTGAGCGACACCGGACTCCGAGACCTCGTGGCCGACCTGCGCGCGCGACTGGCGGTGGCCCGCGAGGGCGGCAGCGAGGCGGCCCGCACCAAGCACACCGACCGCGGCAAGCTGCTCGCCCGCGACCGGGTCGACCGGCTGCTCGACCCCGGCAGCCCGTTCCTCGAGCTGAGCGCGCTCGCCGCCACCGGCATGTACGGCGCTGCCGACACCACCGGCACGACCGACACCGTGCCGAGCGCGGGCGTGGTCACCGGCATCGGGATGATCCACGGTCGGGCGTGCGTGGTCGTGGCCAACGACGCCACCGTCAAGGGCGGCACCTACTACCCGATCACCGTCAAGAAGCACCTGCGGGCCCAGCAGGTCGCGGCCGACAACCGGCTGCCGTGCGTCTACCTCGTCGACTCCGGCGGCGCGTTCCTGCCGATGCAGGACGACGTCTTCCCCGACCGCGAGCACTTCGGCCGGATCTTCTTCAACCAGGCCAACCTGTCGGCCGCGCAGATCCCGCAGATCGCCTCGGTGATGGGCTCGTGCACCGCCGGCGGCGCCTACGTGCCGGCGATGAGCGACGAGACCGTGATCGTCAAGGAGCAGGGCACGATCTTCCTGGGTGGGCCACCCCTGGTGAAGGCCGCGACCGGTGAGGTCGTCACGGCCGAGGACCTCGGTGGCGGCGACGTGCACGCCCGCACGTCCGGGGTCGTCGACCACCTCGCCGACGACGACGCCCACGCGCTCGCGATCGTGCGCGGCATCGTCGACACCCTGCCCGCGCCGCCCGCCCCGCCGTGGGAGGTGCGCGAGGTCGAGGAGCCGCTGCTCGACCCCGAGACGCTCTACGACGTCGTGCCGACCGACACGCGCACGCCGTACGACGTCCGCGAGGTGATCAAGCGGATCGTCGACGGCTCGCGCTTCACCGAGTTCAAGCAGCTCTACGCCGAGACCCTGGTCACCGGCTTCGCCCACGTGTGGGGCCACCCGGTCGGGATCGTGGCCAACAACGGCATCCTCTTCGGGGAGTCGGCCCTGAAGGGCGCCCACTTCATCGAGCTCTGCAACCAGCGCGGCATCCCGCTGGTCTTCCTGCAGAACATCTCCGGCTTCATGGTCGGTCGCGAGTACGAGAACAAGGGCATCGCCCGCGACGGTGCCAAGCTCGTGACGGCCGTGGCCTGCTCGGTCGTGCCGAAGTTCACCGTCGTCATCGGCGGCTCGTTCGGCGCCGGCAACTACGGCATGTGCGGGCGCGCCTACGACCCGCGCTTCCTGTGGATGTGGCCCAACGCGCGGATCTCGGTGATGGGCGGCGAGCAGGCCGCCTCGGTGCTCGCCACGGTCGCGGGCAAGCCCGACGACGAGGACTTCAAGGCCCCGATCCGTGAGCAGTACGAGGAGCAGGGCTCGCCCTACTACTCCACCGCCCGGCTCTGGGACGACGGCGTGATCGACCCGGCGGACACGCGCCGCGTGCTCGGCATGGGCTTGGCGGCCGCGGCGAGTGCGCCGGTGCCGAAGCCTTCCTACGGCATTTGGAGAATGTGAGGCGTGCAGTGACGCGCAAGGAACGAGCGCGGCGCGTGGGCACGACCAGGTCGAGCAAGCCACGCGGCCGACGAAGGAGGACGCGACTGACGCGTCGAGACCCGGTGACCCGAATGGAGACCTCATGCACACGCTGCTGATCGCCAACCGCGGCGAGATCGCGGTGCGCGTCATGCGCACCGCCGAGGCGATGGGCCTCCGCACCGTCGCGATCTTCACCGACCTCGACGCGACCGCCCCGCACGTGCGCGCGGCCGACGACGCCGTCCGCGTCGAGAGCTACCTGGACGTCGACGCCGTCGTCGCCGCGGCGCGCTCCGTCGGCGCGGACGCCGTGCACCCCGGCTACGGCTTCCTCTCCGAGCGGGCCGCCTTCGCCGCCGCCCTTGAGGCCGCCGGCATCACGCTCGTCGGACCGACCGCCGAGGTCATGGAGCAGATGGGTCGCAAGGACGCCGCCCGCGAGATCGCGCTGGCGGCCGGCGTCCCCGTCGTCCCGACCGGCGACGACGCGCCGTACCCGGTGCTCGTCAAGGCCGCCGCCGGCGGCGGTGGCAAGGGCATGCGGATCGTGCGCTCCGAGGCCGAGATGGCCGAGGCGCTCGCCGCGGCCAAGCGCGAGTCACAGGCAGCCTTCGGCGACGACACGATGCTCGTCGAGAAGTACGTCGAGTCCGGTCGCCACATCGAGGTGCAGGTCGTCGGCGACACCCACGGCACGGTGCTGCACTTCTTCGAGCGCGACTGCTCGACCCAGCGCCGGCACCAGAAGGTGCTCGAGGAGGCGCCCGCGCCGACCCTCGACGAGGCCACCCGGGCGCGCGTGCGGCAGGCGGCCGTCGACCTCGCCGCCCACGTCGGCTACACCGGCGCGGGCACCGTCGAGTTCCTGCTCGACAACGCGACCGGCGAGTTCTACTTCCTCGAGATGAACACCCGCCTCCAGGTCGAGCACCCCGTCACCGAGGCGGTCACCGGCGTCGACCTCGTCGAGCTGCAGCTGCGCGTCGCGGCAGGCGAGCAGATCGGCCTGACCCAGGACGACGTCCGCCTCACCGGGCACTCCATCGAGGCGCGGGTCTACGCGGAGGACTCCTTCGGCGGCTTCCTGCCCCAGGCCGGCACCGCCTCGATCGTGCACTGGCCGGTCGGGCACCACGGCACCACGTCCATCCGCGTCGACCACGCGCTGGAGTCCGGCCAGGTGGTGTCGACGTCGTACGACCCGATGCTCGGCAAGGTGATCGCCCACGGCCCCGACCGCGAGTCCGCCCGTCAGGCGCTCGTGACGGCCCTCGACCACACGGCCGTCCTCGGCCTGACCACCAACGCCGGCTTCCTGCGGGCCCTGGTCGACAGCGACGAGTTCCGGGACGCCGCCATCGACACGGCCTGGCTCGACACCGCCGAGCTCGAGGAGCCGGAGGCGACGGTGCCGCGTGCGGCGACGGCCTGGGTCGCCGCGACGCACCACGCCGGGGGCCACGCCCACCCCTTCCGGTCCGACGGCTTCCGTCTCGGCGCGGCCCCGGCGGCGACGCTCGTCGAGCTCGACCGCGACGTCCGGGTCGACCTCGCCGCCGGCACCGTCGACGGGGTCGCGTTCACGCGGCTCGGCGGCTCCGGCCACCTGCTCGACGCCGCCCTCGCCGGGGAGCGGGTCAGCGTGGTGGTGCAGGTCGAGCCCGGGCACCCGGGCGTCTACGAGGCGTCGTACCGCGGCCAGCGTCACGTCTTCACCCCGCCCGACCGCCTCGCCGGGACGGTCGCGGTCGGCGACGGCGCGATCACCTCGCCGATGCCCGGCACGGTCCTCGACGTCCGCGTGGCCGTGGGTGACCGGGTCGCCGCCGGTGACGTGCTCGGTGTGATGGAGGCGATGAAGATGGAGCACGCCCTCAAGGCGCCCTTCGACGGCACCGTCATCGAGGTGGACGGCGTCGCCGGCGGGCAGGTCGCCCTCGGCGCCGTGCTCTTCGTGGTCGAGGAGGACTGATGGACGCGCTGCCGATGACCGTGCCCGTCGACGGTCTGCCCGAGAAGGTGACGATCTACGAGGTCGGTGCCCGCGACGGCCTGCAGAACGAGAAGGCGCTGATCCCGACCGAGGTGAAGGCCGAGTTCGTCCGACGCCTTGTCGCCGCCGGCCTGCCGGTGGTCGAGGCGACGTCCTTCGTGCACCCGAAGTGGGTGCCCCAGCTGGCCGACGCGGCGGAGCTGATGGAGCAGCTGGGTGACTCCGGCAAGGACCTGCCGGTGCTGGTGCCCAACGAGCGCGGGCTCGACCGGGCTCTCGAGCTGGGTCTGCGCCACATCGCGGTCTTCGGCTCGGCGACCGAGACCTTCGCGGCCAAGAACCTCAACAGCACCCTCGACGACCAGTTCGCGATGTTCGCGCCGACCGTCGAGCGGGCGCTGGCCGCCGGCGTCGACGTCCGGGCCTACGTGTCGATGTGCTTCGGCGACCCCTGGGAGGGTGCCGTGCCGATCGAGCAGGTCGTCACCGTCGGACGACGCCTGCTCGACCTCGGCGCGACCCAGCTCAGCCTCGGCGACACGATCGGTGTCGGCACCGCGGGCCACGTGACCGCGCTGGTGAAGGCGTTCGGCGCCGCCGGTGTGGGGGTCGACCGGCTCGCGCTGCACTTCCACGACACCTACGGCCAGGCCCTGTCGAACGTGCAGGCCGGGCTGCACGCCGGCATCACGACGTACGACGCCAGCGCCGGCGGGCTCGGCGGGTGCCCCTACGCCGTCAGCGCCACCGGCAACCTCGCCACCGAGGACCTCGTCTGGCTGCTCGACGGCCTCGGCATCGAGCACGGCGTCGACCTGCCCGCGCTCGTCGGGACCAGCACCTGGATGGCCGGGCACCTGGGGCGACCCAGCCCGTCTGCCGTCGTCCGCGCGCTCGGCTGAGCCCCGGAGGCTGAGCAGGCGAGGCACGAGCCGTCGACGAAGCCCGGAGGCTGAGCAGGCGAGGCACGAGCCGTCGACGAAGCCCGGTGGGCTGACCTGGGTGCTGCCGGGGAGCGGTGCTGTGGCCCCGGTTGCGCGCGGATGTTCGGGGGCCAGGGCACCGCCGAGCGGCGGTGGAGGCAGCCGGCGGTGCGTGGGCCACGCATTGAGCGCCGAGTTCGGTGGCCAGGGCACCGCTCGCGGGGGCGGCTCGGGCACCTCCGGTACGGCGCACCGCCCGTGGCTGCGGTCGGCGCTTGCCTCGCCGGGTCTCGTCGCGCCCGTTGCGACGTCGTACCTCCGGGTACGGCGCCCCGCCCGTGGTTGCGGCTCGCGCTTGCGTCACCGGGTCTCGTCGCGCCCGTTGCGACGTCGTGCCTCCGTCGCAGGGCTTGCTCGACCTTCGCCCGCCACGACCCGGCTCGTGCCTCGCCGGGTCTGCGGGCTCGCTACTCTTCGGGGATGAGCAAGCGCGTCTACCTCCACATCGGCGCGCCGAAGACCGGCACGACCTACCTGCAGGACCGGCTGCGGCTGAACACCCGCACTCTGGCCGCGCACGACATCCACTTCCCGGCCCGCAACCTCGCCGTCGACGCCCCGCTGTTCCACTTCCGCGCAGCCCTCGACCTGATGGGCCAGGACTGGGGCGGCGAGCCGGGGCACGCCGTCGGCAGCTGGGACGCGCTCGTGCGCCGCATCCGCCGGCTCGACGGCACGATCATCGTCAGCCACGAGATCCTGGCCCCCGCCCAGACCGCGCAGATCGCCCGCGCCAAGGCCACGATCGCCCGGGCCGGCGCCGAGCTGCACGTCGTCTACTCCGCACGCGACCAGGCCCGGCAGATCCCGGCCGCCTGGCAGGAGAGCATCAAGCAGGGTCGCACCTGGAGCTACCGCCAGTTCTGCAAGCGCGTCGTCAAGCAGCGCTCCTGGTTCTCCCGCGCCTTCGACCTGCCCGAGGTGCTCACCGCCTGGGGCGAGGGGCTGCCGCCCGACCGCGTACACGTCGTGACGGTCCCGCAGTCGCGCGGACCCGAGCTCTGGCAGCGCAACTGCGACGTCTTCGGCATCGACCCGGCCTGGGCGCCGCGCGAGTCCGAGGCCCGCAACGCCTCGCTCGGAGTGGCCGAGACCGCGATGCTGCGCCGCCTCAACGCCCAGCTCGAGCGGGCGCCGCGCCAGGAGCCCAGCTATGACGGACTCGTGCGCCGGATGCTCGCCGAGGAGACCCTCGTGCAGCGCCGGTCCAAGCCGCTGCTCCTTCCCCCGCAGATGCAGGAGTGGGCCGAGGCCGACGCCGAGCGCTGGATCGAGTGGATCGAGGGCAGCGGCGTCTCCGTGCACGGCGACGTCGCCGACCTGCGACCGCGTCCCCGCGATCCCGAGGCGGGCTGGGCCAACCCCGACAAGATCGGCGCCAAGCCGCAACTCAAGGCCGCCGTCGAGGCGCTCGCCGCGATGACAGCCGAGGCCGGACGCCGCGGCGACCCCGGCGACCGGCTGACCTCCAAGGTCAAGCAACGGGTGCGCCAGCTGCGGGACGACTGATGGCGTGCTCGTGAGTGACGGCCGGGCTCGGGCCTGGGGCTGGGTCGCTGCGCTCCGCGCCGGCTCGACGACCCCGTGGGCCCAGTGGGCGGAGTCGTCGGGCGGGACCGCACCGCCCGCCGGTCGCGACCTCCCCGGCGCCCACCAGCTCGAGCTCGTACGACGGGTCAACCTGGCCGGCGGCTCGTCCCGGCCCGGCGGCCGCGACCTCGTCGAGCGGATCCTCGCCGCCAGCCCGACCGGGCGCGGCCTGCCCGACCGCGACCTCGTCGGCGCCGTCCCGGAGCGCTCGTGGGGGCTCCCGCCCGTGGACCCCGGTGCCCTGGGCGACGACGACCTGCTGCCCGTCGCCGCCCGGCTGGTCGCCGAGGACCTCCTCGCCGGCGGCCCGACCACGCACGCACCGACGCCGGCCGCGCGTCTCGCCGCCCTGCCCCGCCGGGTCGTACGACGCCTGGGTCGCCGCCGCGGCCACCAGGTCGTCGGCGCGCCGTGGCTGGCCTGGACGGCGCGCAACGAGCTGATGCGCCGCGGCCGCCCCCTCGGCGGCCCCGCCCACCCCCACCACACCGTCGTCGTGGTCGGCCGGGACCCCGCCACGATGCTCGTCGACGCCTACACCGCCCGCGCCTTCGACACCGGCGGTCCCGCCTGGGAGAGGTGGCTGCGCTCGGGCCCCGGCGGCTCCCTGCCCCGCCGCGCCGACCTCGCCGCGGTGGCCGAGTCCTGGAGCCGGACGACGCCGCGCGACCGGTTCGTGGTCGTGGTCGACCCCGCGGCGCTGCCGCACGCCCTCGACCTTCCCGACCGGGCCCGTGCCCGCCTCACGCCGGCGCGGCCCACGGCCGCCGCCGTCGACCTCGCACGACGCGTCGCCCCGCCGCTGGGCCTGTGGGTCGACCACGCCGAGCGCCGACGGCTGCTGCGGCGCCGGCTCCTCCCGCTGCTGCTGGCCGACGCCGAGGTCCACCCGGGCCCGCCGCTCGGGCTGCCGGCCGCGCTCGAGCCACGCGTGCGCCGCCGTGCCGAGCGGGTGCGCGAGCGGGTCCGAGCTGCTGGATACCCTGTGGCCGGCGACCTGGAGCGCCTGGCGCCCGACCCGGGCGGCACCGCCTCGACCGGCACCTGCCCGGACGACGCGGAGGTGCTCGCGCTGGCGATCCGGCTCCTGCTGGACGCACCACCACCGACCTCGAGGGGAGCAGCCAGATGACGCGACGCGTGCTCCTCCACGTCGGCACCCCCAAGACCGGCACGTCCTACGTGCAGGACGTGATGTTCCGGAGCCAGGAGACGCTGCTCGAGGCCGGCATCCTCTACCCGGCCGAGCGCTTCGATGCCCACTTCCTGGCCGCCCTCGACCTGATGAGCCTGCCCTGGGGCGGGCTCGAGCAGGAGGCGATCGGCGCCTGGGACCGCCTCGCCGAGCAGGCGCGGGCCCACGAGGGCACCACGATCATCAGCCACGAGATCCTCGCCCACGCCTCGCGCACCCAGGCCTCCCGCGCGCTGGAGTCGCTGGGCCACCGCTGGGACCTCCCCGCCGACGAGCAGGAGACCGAGGTCCACGTCGTCGTCTCCGCGCGCGACCTCGTGCGCCAGGTGCCGGCGGAGTGGCAGGAGAACGTCAAGCACCGCAGCACGCTCACCTACGCCGACTTCCTCGCCGGCCTGCGCGACCCCGAGCGCCGTACCCGCGTGTCGAGCTGGTTCTGGGCGGTGCAGGAGCTGCCGTCGATCCTCGACCGCTGGGCCCACGACCTCCCGCCCGAGCACGTGCACCTGGTGACCGTCCCGCCGTCCGGTACGGCGCCCGACGTGCTGTGGCAGCGCTTCAGCACCGCGCTGCACCTCGACGGCCTCGACCTCGACCTCACCGCCTCCCGGGCGAACCCCTCGCTCGGCGTCCCCGAGACGGCCCTGATCCGTCGCATCAACGTGGCGGCCAACGACGTCCTGGCGCCGCCCGACTACCGCCCGCTCGTGCGCGAGCTGCTGGCTCACCAGACGCTCTCGCAGCGCCGCGACTCCCCGCGCATCTCGCTGCCGGTCGACGTGCACGCCTGGGCGCTCGAGGTCGGCGGGTCGTGGATCGACGTCATCGGCCGGCAGGGGTACGACGTGATCGGCGACGTCGAGGAGCTGCGCGGCGCCCCGGTGCCCGAGCCCGTGGACGGCGAGTCCTGGGCCGACCCCGACCACCCGCGACCGGACGAGGTCGCCGACGCGGCGCTCGACGCGATCACCGCGCTGGCGCTGGAGGCGGCGCGCTCACGCGCCGAGATCGACCGGCTGCACGGCGAGCTGCACGAGACGCGTGAGGCGCTCGAGCGCTCCTACCTGCGGCTGAGCTACCGGCTGCGCGAGAAGATCGTGCAGGGTCTGGAGCGCTCGCGCCCGGGCCGGCTGGTGATGCGCGGCTACCGCCGGGTGCGGGGGAGGAACTCGCCCTCGGCGTAGTGACCGATCTTGTAGGTCGACCACCCGTCGGTGCCCATGCCGACCAGGCCGCCGATGCCCGGCACCCGCCGTCCCATCGTGGTGGCCAGGCGCTTGCCGGCGACCCGCGTGACGAGGTCGGCGGCCACCTCGGCCGAGACCAGCGCGTCGATGGCCGGGTCGTGGACCGGGGCGGTGGCCAGCGCCATCGGCGGCGCGGGCAGCCGCCCCTTCTTGACCAGCGCGTGGACGTCGTCCTCGCCGATGGTGGTGACGAGGACGGCGTTGTGCACGCGCGGGTCGTCCAGGTCGTAGCCGCGCAGGTGCGCGACCCCGGCGACCATCCGCGCCTGGAGCACGGCCAGACCGGTGATGTTGGCGGGCACGGCCACGGTCATCGTGACCAGGCCGCCGAGGTTGGTGGCGAAGCCCTGCACGCCGGCGTAGCGGATGTGGTGGTCGACGACGTCCTTCACGGCCGCGTCGACGTCACCGTCGTGGCCCCGCAGCACCTTGTCGGCCAGCGTCGCGGCCCCGAGCACCGGACCGGCACCGTGGAGCGCCCGGTGCAGGGCCTCGCGCACGAAGGAGGCGCTGAGCCCGGGCGCCAGCTGGGTGACGCGCGGGACGACGCGTGGCGCCAGCTGCCGACCGATCGCACGGGTGACTCCCATGCGGCGATCCTACGGGGGGCGGTACTACGGTCACGTGCATGGATCGTCCCTCCGACGTCGTGCCGGCCGGCCCCGGTCCGGTCGAGCCCCCGGTCACGCGCTGGGTGTTCGCCGACATCCACGAGGCCGACGCCGACGAGGACCTGGTCGCGATCGGGGCCGACCTCGAACCGGGCACGATCCTCGCGGCGTACCGTCGCGGACTCTTCCCGATGCCCTTCGGCACGGGCCGCCGCGCCAAGGAGCCGATGGGCTGGTGGTCGCCGGTGCAGCGCGGCGTCCTCGAGCTCGACGAGCTCCATGTCTCGCGGTCGCTGCGGCGCTCGCTGCGCGACTTCGAGATCCGGGTCGACACCGCCTTCAGCGAGGTGATCGAGGCGTGCGCCGACCCCACCCGTCCGCACGGCTGGATCGACCGGCGGGTGCGAGAGGCCTACGAGGGGCTGCACGCACTCGGGTGGGCGCACTCGGTCGAGGCGTGGCAGGACGACCGCCTCGTCGGCGGCCTCTACGGGTTGGCCCTGGGCGGGCTCTTCGCGGGGGAGTCGATGTTCCACCGGGTCCGCGACGCCTCCAAGGCGGCCCTGGTCGGGCTGGTCGACGTGCTCCGCGACGACCACGCCGACGCCCGGCTGATCGACGTGCAGTGGCAGACCCCGCACCTCGAGACGCTCGGGGTGCGCGAGCTGGCGCGCGACGACTACCTGGCGCGTCTCGACGACTTGCTCGCCGTACCCCTGCCGGAGGTGTTCTCCGCGCCCGGGGAGGCGCGCTCGTCGGGTGGCTAGGGTCTCCCCATGACGATCCCCGCGCCCCTTGCCCCGCTGCGCCGCCGTGTCGCCGCCGTCTCCACACCCGTGCTCCTCGCCCTCGCCCTGACCGGGTGCGGCGGGAGCGACGCCGCGGGCGCGCCGGACGACGCCTCGGTCGAGGAGTTCTGCGCGGCCTTCACCGACCTCGCGACCGGCATGCTCACCGAGAGCGACAGCGAGGCCGTCGAGGCGGCCAACGCCTACGGCGAGGGCCTGGCCGAGGTCGGGACGCCGTCCGACTTCAGCGACGAGGCGCGCGAGGGCTACGTGCTGTACGTCGACTTCCTCACCGGCATCGAGGACGGCGACGTCGAGGAGCTCGAGGAGGCGGAGGACCCCGAGGAGGTGTTCGGCGACGACGCCGAGAAGGTCACCACCTTCAGCACCGAGGCCACCACGGCGTGCGCCGGCGAGCTCGGCGACCTCGAGAGCGAGCTGCAGGACCAGATGGACGAGCAGCTCGAGGACCTCGAGGACCAGCTGCCCAGCGACTCCCCGAGCTAGAGCACCTGCGGCGGTCGGCCGGACTCGCTCACCATCGGGCGTCCGGCCGCCTCCCAGTCGAGCATGCCGCCGTCGAGGTTGACGACGTCGTAGCCCTGCTCGGCCAGCCAGCCCGTGGCCTGCGCCGAGCGGCCGCCGACGCGGCACACCACGAGGGTCTGACCCTGGGAGACCTCGCCGACCCGGTCGGGGAGGTCCATCAACGGCACGTGCACGGCGCCGTCGATGTGGCCGGCGTCGTACTCCGCCTGCTCGCGGACGTCGAGGACGGCCAGGGCCTCGGGCAACGGGTCCGGGACGCCGGCGACGCCGACCGTGGGGATGCTCATGACCGCGACTCTACGGAGGCGGTCGGGAAGAACCGTCGCCGCGCCCAGAGGGCCACGTAGACGAGACCCACGAGCACCGGCACCTCGATGAGGGGGCCGACGACCCCGGCCAGCGCCTGGCCGGAGCTGACGCCGAAGACGCCGATCGCGACGGCGATGGCGAGCTCGAAGTTGTTGCCGGCCGCGGTGAAGGCCAGCGTGGTGGTGCGCTCGTAGGTCATCTTGAGCGCGACGCCGAGAGCGAACGAACCGGCCCACATGAGGCCGAAGTAGGCCAGGAGCGGCAGCGCGATGCGGGCGATGTCCAGGGGCCGGTCGGTGATGGTGTCGCCCTGGAGCGCGAAGAGGATGACGATGGTGAAGAGCAGGCCGTAGAGGGCGGCCGGGCCGATCCGGGGCAGGAAGGTGCCCTCGTACCACTCGCGGCCCTTGGCCCGCTCGCCGAAGGTGCGGGTCAGGAAGCCGGCGAGCAGCGGGATGCCGAGGAAGATCAGCACCGACCCCGCGATCTCCCACACCGAGACCTCGAGACCGGCGCCGTCGGTGCTGTCGCCCAGACCGAGCCAGCCGGGAAGCAGCTCGAGGTAGAAGTAGCCCAGGCCGGCGAAGGCGACGATCTGGAAGACCGAGTTGATCGCGACGAGGATCGCCGCGGCCTCGCGGTCGCCGCAGGCGAGGTCGTTCCAGATCAGGACCATCGCGATGCAGCGGGCGAGACCGACGATGATCAGACCGGTGCGGTACTCCGGCAGGTCGGGCAGCATCAGCCAGGCCAGGGTGAACATGAGCGCCGGGCCGACGATCCAGTTGAGGAAGATCGAGGCCGCGAGCAGCCGCTTGTCGGCGGTGACGTGACCGAGTTCGTCGTAGCGGACCTTCGCCAGGACCGGATACATCATCACGAGCAGGCCGATGGCGATCGGCAGCGAGACCGAGCCGATCTCGACGTCGGCCAGGGCGTCGTCCAGGCCGGGGACCCCCTTGCCGAGGAGGACGCCCAGCGCCATGGCGGCGAGGATCCAGACCGGCAGGAACCGGTCGAGGGTCGAGAGCCGCTGGATCACCGCGGCGTCGGGGCCCGCGGCGGCGCGTTCGTGGACGGTGTCACTCATGCGGGGGCTCCTGCGGGGGCTCCTGCGGGGGCTCCTGCGGGGGCCGCGACGAAGAGGGTGAGCAGGGCCTCCATCGCGGCGGGTCGCGCCTGGTAGTAGACCCACACGCCCCGCTTCTCCCGGTCGAGCAGGCCGGCCTCGTGGAGCACCTTGAGGTGGTGACTGATGGTGGGTTGTGACAGGTCGAAGGCGGGCTGCAGGTCGCACACGCACGCCTCGCCGCCCTCGTGCGAGAGCACGAGCGACAGCAGCCGCAGGCGCACCGGGTCGGCGACGGCCTTGAGCATGGGCGTCACCGCGGCGGCGTGCTCGGCGGTCATCGGCTCGCGGGCGAGCGGCGTGCAGCAGGCCAGCGGGTCCTCGGGGTCGCACCCTGATATCGACATGGATCGATACTTACAGGAGTCGATGTAGTGAGCAACTCCGGGGACGGCGCCTACTTGAGCAGCTTGCTCATCCGCCGGTCGGCGAGCAGCTTGCCCCCGGTCTGGCAGGTGGGGCAGTACTGCAGGCTGGAGTCGGCGAACGACACCTCACGCACCGTGTCGCCGCACACCGGGCACGGCTTGCCGGTCTGGGCGTGCACCGCGAGGTGCGACTTCTTCTCGCCCTTCAGCTCGCTGGCCGCCAGCCCGCGCGAGCGGTCGACGGCGGCGCCGAGGGTGTCGCGGATCGCCACGTAGAGGGTCTCGCGGTCGCGCTCGTCGAGGCTCGAGGCGGGCTTGAAGGGCGACATCCGGGCGGCGTGCAGGATCTCGTCGGAGTAGGCGTTGCCGATCCCGGCGATCGTGCCCTGGTGGCGCAGCACACCCTTGATCTGCTTGCCGCCCTGCTTCTCGAGGATCTCGGTGAGGGTCTCGAGGGTGAAGTCGACGGTCAGCGGATCCGGTCCGAGCGAGGCGATGCCCGGGACGTCGGACGGCGAGCGGACGACGTACATCGCCAGGCTCTTCCTGGTGCCGGCCTCGGTGACGTCGAGCCCGGACTCGTCGTCGAGCACGATCCGCACCGCGAGCGGGTTCTTGGCGCTGGGTCGCGGCGGGAGCGCGGGCACCTCGTCACGCCACCGCACCCAGCCGGCGCGCGCGAGGTGCAGGATGACGTGGAGCCCGGAGGCCTCGATGTCGAGGAACTTGCCGTGGCGCGTGACCCGGTCGACCAGGGTGCCGCTCAGCGCCGAGAGCGGCGGGTCGTAGGTCTTCAGCGCGCTGAACGCGGCCAGGTGGACCGCGGTGATCGCGCGACCGTCGAGCCGGCCCCTGAGGTCGAGGGCCAGCGCTTCCACCTCGGGCAGCTCGGGCACGTGAGCGACTCTAGTCGTCTTCTGGTCGCCGCAGCGTCGCGTCGGACGCACGCACAGCACGTCGATCGGGCAGGATGGGCGTCATGACGACGCTCTCCCGGCGCCCGATCGCGACCCCGCTGCGCACTCGCGCCGACTGACGGGGCGACGATGACTCCCGGCTCCGGCCAGCTCAGCTCCCCGCAGGTGGTGGCTCACCGCGGCGCGAGCCACGAGATCGCCGAGCACACCCTGGGGGCCTACGTCGCGGCCCTCGAGGCCGGCGTCGACGGACTGGAGTGCGACGTCCGCCTCACCGCCGACGGCCACCTCGTCTGCGTGCACGACCGCAACCTGCGCCGTACGACGAGCACGCCCGGGCTGGTCTCCACGACCGACCTGGCCGACCTCAACGAGCTCGACTTCGCCTCGTGGAAGAACCCTTGGGGCGACCTCAACGACGAGGCGCCCGACCGCGACGAGTCGCTCGACCGGGTGCTCACGCTGCGCAAGCTGCTGGAGACCGCGGCCGACTACGACCGCCGGGTCGAGGTCGCGATCGAGACCAAGCACCCGACCCGCTTCGGCGGTCTCGTCGAGCGGCGCCTGGTCGAGATGCTGCGCGACTTCGGGTGGGACGCCCCGGGCTCCCCGGTGCGGGTGATGAGCTTCTCCTTCACCGCCCTGCAGCGCGTGGAGCGGATGGCGCCCGACGTGCAGCTCGTGCAGCTGGTCGACAAGCTGCAGTACTGGCCGATGCTGCGCCGCATCATCGGTGACGACTGGATCGTCGGCCCGGGCATCGACCTGCTCCGCGAGCACCCGCGCCTCGGGACCCGGATCAGCCAGGCGGGTCACGACATCCACGTGTGGACGGTCAACACCGAGAGCGACCTGCGCCTGTGCCGCGAGCTCGGCGTCAAGGCCGTCATCTCCGACCGCCCGGCCTACATCCTGGAGACGCTGGGCCGGTAGGTTCGCGGGCATGGGAAAGAGCTCACGCGCCAAGAACCGCACCTCCGCCGCTGCGTCCGTCCCGGCCGGTGAGGGCGCGGTCGGCCCGCGCCAGCCCTGCCCCTGCGGCTCGGGCAAGCGCTACAAGGCCTGTCACGGCGCCGCCGGCGGGGCCGCGGCGGTGTTCAACCCCCGCCCCTTCGAGGGTCTCGCGGGGGAGTGCGACCTGATCGCGATGCGCGAGCTGGTGCCCGCCGCCACCGCGCCGCTGCAGGTCACCGGCGCCGACGACCGCGTGGTCAGGCTCTGCACCCTGCTGCCGATGGCCGCGCCCGCGATGGCCCGCGAGAGCGGCGAGGTGTGGCTCGGGCTCCAGGTCCAGCACCACTACGGCGACCCCTCGCGCGACCTCGCCGCCGTCCTCCAGCTCGCCCTCGAGTCGGAGCCCGGCCTGGTCGGCCTGCCCTCGGCCCCCGGCGAGGGTGTGCGCCTGCAGGACCTCGTCACCAACACCTCCCTCGACGTCACCGTGCACGAGGGCTTCGAGTTCTGGACCAGCGACCTCGCCGTCACCGACGGTCTCGAGGACGCGCTCGCCCAGGCCAACGAGGCCGCCACCCCGACCGCACGCCTGTCGTCGGTCGAGGCGGCGTACTGGACCAACGTCGGCCCCAAGGAGCACCTGCGCTGGGTGATGCCCGAGCCCGAGGCCGACCTGCTCGACGCCCTCGCCCGGCTGCACGTCGACGGCGCCGACGTGATCGTGCCCGACGCCCGCCTGGTCGGCATGTTCCGCGCCCACGGCCTGCTCGTGCCCGTCTGGGACCTCCCCGTCGGCACCGGCGCCGAGGTGCTCGAGGACCCGGCCGCCGCCTTCAAGACCGCGCTCGACCAGGCGCTCGCCGACACCTCCGACCTCACCACCGAGCAGCGTTCGGCCCGCTCGGGGTTGGCGAACCGTCAGGTCACCATCCGCTGAGGGCCGGGTGCAGGGATCCCCGGATCTCCGGGGATTCCTGACGTTCTCAGGGGTTGCAACGCCTGAGAACGTCAGGCTTTCCCTGAGAAGTAGCCGGGTTCAGCGCTCCCGCGCCGCCCACGCCGCCAGGCGTGAGTAGCCCTTGACCGAGACGTTGCGCAGTCGCTTGAGGCGGTACGGCGCCTGCTCGGCGCCACCCCCGACGTCGGGGGCCGCGCCCTCGTCGTCCTCCGCGAGAGCGTCGTGCACCCCGCGGTCCACCAGCACCGTGCCGGGACGGGCCACCGAGGTGAGCCGCGAGGCGATGTTGACGGTCGGTCCGAACACGTCGCCCAGACGCAGGACGACCTCGCCGTAGGCAACCCCTGCGCGCACCTCGGGATAGCTGTCGTCGGGGTCGCTGCCACGAGCGGCCATCTCGAGGGCCACGCGCACGGCGTCCACCGGCTCGTCGACGACGAAGAGCACCTCGTCGCCGATGTTCTTGATGATCCGCCCGCCGACACCGGCGACCAGGTCGGCCGTGGCGCCCTCGAAGTCCTCGATCCACGCGACGAGCTCGGCGTCGGTGAGGCTCTTGCTGCGGGAGGTGTAGCCGACGATGTCGACGAAGACCACGGCCGTCGGGAGCGACGGTGCCGCCGGGTCGGCGACCGCGAGCATCCGGCCACCGGCACTGACGAGGTGTCGGCGCCACACGTAGGCCTGGAGCGCCTCGACCCGGGGCAGCACCTGCTCGGTCAGCGCGGCGAAGCTGGCGGCCGGGTCGTCGGAGTCACCGGCCTCGAGCGCGACCGTCGTCAGCAGGCTCGACTGCCACTCGGCGAGCCGGGCGAAGCTGCGACCCCAGGTGCGCACCAGCGCCGCCTGACGGTCGGGGGAGAGGATGCCGAGCCCCATGAGGTCCCCGGCGTGCCGCAGGGCCTCGACGTCGGCGGGCGTGAAGGCGACCTCGTCGTCGGCCGTCTGGGCGAAGCCCATCAGGTGCCACAGGCGGGTGGCGACCTCGAGGTCGATGCCGGTCTGCTCGCAGACCTCGAGGCGGGTCAGGCTCGGCTCGGCGCCCAGCAGCATCGCCTCGGCGACGTCGAAGGCCCCCGCGAGGCCGTGCTCGCCCGAGCCGTCCGCGGCGTCCGCGGCATCCGCGCCGTCCGGTCCGTCCACGTCGTCCGCGCCGATGAGGTCGCTCGGCTCGCTCAGTCGGACTTGATGCGCGACTGCGCGACCGCCGCGATCTTCTCGGCGAAGGCCGGCATCTCCTCGATGAGCTCGCGGATGTCGGTGTCGGTGAAGTGGATGGCCTGGAGCGGGCTCATCGCGACCACCGAGGCGGTGCGCAGCTTGTGACCGACGATGGCAGCCTCGCCAACGATGTCGCCAGGGCCCAGTGAGGCGATCTCGGCGCCGTCGCGGCGCACCGAGACGGTGCCGTCGAGGATGATGTAGGCCTTGTCGGCCGGGGTGTTCTCCCAGATCGGCGACCAGCCCTCGGGCAGCTTGACGCGGCGACCGTGCGCGCTGATCTGCGCGACCTCGCGGGGGGTGAAGGAGTCGAAGAACGTTGCCATGGCGGGCCTTTCGTCGGGAGCACCGGTGACGGCGCACGCTACGGCGCCTAGGGGGCACCGTATGGATCCTCGCGCCTCGGCGCGGGGGTGTCCAGGAAACAGCGAGGTGTGGGAAGCGGTCAGCCGAGGGGGTCGCGCACGATCGGGCAGCTCATGCAGCGCGGGCCACCACGTCCCGAGCCCAGCTCGGAGCCGGCGATCCGGATGACCTCGATCCCGGCCTCCTCGAGGCGGGCGTTGGTGGCGTCGTTGCGCTCGTAGGCCATCGCGACCCGCGGCGCGAGCGCCAGGGTGTTGTTGCCGTCGTCCCACTGCTCGCGCTCGGCGGTGACCGGGTCGAGGCCGGTGTCGATGCGGTGCAGCGTGTCGATGCCCATCGCCTTGGCGGCGGCGACCAGGAACGGCTCGGGCGGTGAGACCGCGAGGCGCAGCGTGCCGTCGTCGTCCTGGCCGTCGCGGGTGACCGCGTGCGCGACGAGGGAGTCGGCGACGTTCTCGTAGACGACCATCTTGTCGACGTCGACCATCGTGCAGATCGTGTCGAGGTGCATGGTGGCCCGCTCCTGCGCGATCGGCACCGCGAGCACCGTGTGGGCCAGGTCGTCCTCGAAGACCTGGCGGGCCAGCCGCTCGACGCCGGCGGCCGTGGTGCGCTCGCCGACGCCCACGGCGATGACGCCGGGGGCCAGCAGGAGGACGTCGCCGCCCTCGACGTGCTCGTAGTGGTGGCCGTGGATGCGCGGGGTGCCGACGAAGCGCGGGTGGAGGGTGTAGATCAGCTCGGTCAGCTGGGTCTCGCGCTTGCGGGCGGGCATCGCCAGCGAGGTGATCGCGATGTGGTCACGCACCCACACCGAGGAGTCGCGGGTGAAGAGGAGGTTGGGCAGCGGGTCGATCAGGAACGCGTCGTGCGGCATCAGCGAGGTGACCAGCCCGAAGCCGCCGCGCACCTCGTCGTTGCGGATGCCGGCGGTGAGCAGCGTGGTGAGGTGGGCGGCGTCGGCGTCGCCGAGGAAGCCGTCGAGGTAGTGGCGCATCGTGTCGCCGAGCTCGAGGTCGCTCAGCGCGGTGTCGATCGCCGCAGCACGGGCCTCCTCGACCGCGAGGGTCTCGGTGAGCAGGTCGGTGAGGTAGAGGACCTCGACGTCACGGTCGCGCAGCGCCTGCGCGAAGGCGTCGTGCTCCTCCTGCGCGCGGGCGACCCACGGGACGCCGTCGAAGAGCAGCTGGTCGTTGTTGCGCGGCGTCAGGCGCGACAGCTCGTGGCCCGGGCGGTGCAGCATGACCGTGCGCAGCCGGCCGACCTCGCTGTCGGCGCCGTGGGTCGGGCCGGTGGTGGGAGTGGTGCTCGCGTCGGTCATGGGCGAAACCCTAGTAGCACCCGCGCCTCAGCGGACCAGCTCCACGACGGTCAGGGTGGCCAGCAGCACGCAGACCCCGGCCCCGACGTAGTGCAGCAGGTGCACCGCGACCACCCGGAGCAGGCTGCGCCCGACGACCACGGCCAACGCGCTGACCGTCAGCAAGGCGCCCAGCGCACCCACGAACACGCTCAGCGGCGCCTCGTAGCGCGCCACGAGCGAGACCGTCAGCAGCTGCGAGAGGTCGCCCCACTCCGCAGCGAACAGCACCAGGAACGACGCCAGAACCGCGCGCCAGCCCACCGCGGGCCGCGCCGCCTCGACGTACTCGGCGCCGTCGTCGAGCTCGTCCCTCGCCCGGGCGTGGCGACGCCCCTCGCGAACGAGGACCACGGCTCCGGCGGCGAAGAGCAGCGCCGCGACGGAGCGGACCAGGTCCTGCGGCAGCAGCGTCGCGACCTGGCCCAGGCCGACCGCGATGGTC
>JBFJKO010000009.1:0-19093 GCA_041634935.1 Nocardioides sp. | reverse complement strand
CTCAGCCTCCGGTGCTTCGCTCGCTGCTCGGCCTCCAGCGCGCCACATCCACCTCACAGACACCACCAGCAATTTGCGACACACGCATGGACATCCGACTCAACGTCGGGTATCGCTCCTACGCTCACATCCGTGGACCTCAGCGCTCTGATCTTCGTCGCCCTGGCAGTGGCCTGGGCTGTCTACCTGATCCCCAAGGCGCTCAAGCAGCACGAGGACAGCGCCGCCAGCCGCTCCATCGACGGCTTCTCGGACCGCCTGCGGGTGCTCGCCCGACGCGAGCCGGTCGACTCCACGACGGCCCGCCTGGTGGTGCACGGCGCCAAGCAGGACACCGCCGTCACGGTCTCGGTCGACGTCGCGCCCGCGGATGCCTCCGGGAAGGCCCCGACGCAGACTCTCGCGCCCCGTTCGCGTGCCGCGGTCCAGGCGCGACGCGCCGCTGCTGCGCGCGCCGCCAAGCGCCGCCTGCGCGTGGTCTGCGTCATCCTGCTCGCCATCGCGGGTGTCGGTGGCCTGGCCGTGGCGGGCGTCATCGCGCCTGCCTGGACGTTCGTCCCCGTCGGCGTGCTGATCGCCTGGCTCGTCGCCTGCCGTCTGATGGTCAGGTCCGAGCGTGCTGCCGTGGTCGTGCCCCGGACCCGTCCGGCTCCGCACGTCGAGCCCGAGGCCGACGAGGACCCGGTCACCGAGGAGATCGGGGTCGTGCACGTCGAGGTCGAGCCCGAGGTGTCCGCTCCCACGGCGCCCACCGCCCCGGTCGTTCCCGCGCCCACGACGGCCGGCGGCTGGGACCCGGTGCCGGTCACGCTTCCGACGTACGTCGCCAAGGAGCCTGCCGCTCGGCGTACGGTCCGCACCATCGACCTCGACTCCACCGGCGTGTGGACCTCGGGCCCGCTGGCCGCCGACTCCGAGCTCGCGCGCGAGGCCGACGCGGCCGAGCGCACCGCCAAGGAGCGTTCCGCCGAGGCCGACAGCCGTCGGGCCTCCGGCACCTGATCCGGTCCGATTCGGAGGCACCCGTAGGCGGGTGCTAACGTTTCGCACCGCGTGCCCGACTCGTTCGGGAGCGCAAAGCTGGGGCTGTGGCGCAGTTGGTAGCGCGTCTCGTTCGCAATGAGAAGGTCAGGGGTTCGAATCCCCTCAGCTCCACCGTGTGATGTCCTCGGACGTCGGAGGAGCCCGAACCCCCGTCGGGGAGGTTCGGGCTTCCTGCGTTCACCAGCTCGACTTCGTGATCCCCGGCAGCTCGCCGCGGTGGACTGCGCTACGGAAGTTGATCCGCGACAGGCCGGCCTTCCCGACGTGTCCCCGTGGCCGCCCGTCGACCTGGTCGCGGTTGCGCACCCGGACCGGTGAGGAGTCGCGCGGCAGGCGCGCGAGCGCCCGTCCGGCGTCGCGGCGGTCGTCGGTGCTCAGGGACTCGTCCGTGGTCGCAGCGCGAAGTGCGTCGCGGCGCTCCCGGTGACGCTCGACCAGGACCTTGCGCTTCTCGTTGGCGACGATCTTCGACTTCTTGGCCATCGTCAGCGCTCCTCCCGGAAGTCGACGTGGCGACGGATCCGGGGGTCGTACTTGCGCATGGTCATCCGGTCGGGGTCGTTGCGCCGGTTCTTCTTGGTGACGTAGGTGTAACCGGTGCCGGCGGTGGAGCGCAGCTTGATGATCGGCCGGACGTCGGAGCCCTTGCGCGCCATCAGAGCCTCACTCCCCGGGCCATCAGCTCGGCCACGACGGACTCGATCCCGCGTTGGTCGATGGTCTTGATGCCGCGCGCACTCACGGTGAGGGTGACCCGGCGATCGAGAGAGGGCACCCAGTAGTGCTTGGACTGGACGTTGACGTTCCACCGCCGCCTGGTGCGCTGGTGGGAGTGCGAGACCGCGTTGCCGAACGACGGCTGCGCCCCGGTGACCTGGCAGATGCGTGACATTGCCACCTCCTATGTAGAATGAGAATCGTTATCAACAAGCCTACACGGCTCAGCCTCCAGAGGAGTCACCCGGTGCAGCACGCCATTCACCCCGCCTACGGCCCCGTCGTCTTCCGCGACCGTTCGGCCGACACCTCCTTCCTCACGCGCTCGACGCTCGTCGGCCGCCTGGGGGAGGACCACGCCCGCGTCGAGTGGGAGGACGGCAACACCTACCCGGTCGTCGACGTCGACGTGACCAGCGCGAGTCACCCGTTCTGGACAGGCCGTGGCCGCGTCGTGGACAGCGAGGGTCGCGTCGATGCGTTCAACCGTCGCTACGGCGTTGCTGCCTCACGTCAGGCCGGCGAGCGATGAGCACGCCGGCGCGCGCCCGCCTGACCCGTCGCAAGGTCCCGGTCGTCCTCGTCACCGGTGTGGACGACGCCGCCATGGGGTCGGCCGGGATCTCCTTGCAGCTGGGCCTGCCCGGTGCTGTTGCCGTGCGACATGCCATCGACCCGCGGCGCCAGGTGCTCACCCGGATCGTCAGCGACGTCAACGGGGTCCTCGAGCGTGAGGAGCTGAACCTCGCGCACGCCTGCGTCTCGTGCGCGATCCGGGAGGACATCGTGCCGACCCTGGAGCGGCTTGCGGCGCAGGGTCGCTGGAGCAGCATCGTGGCCTGCCTGCCCGTTGCCGCCGAGGCCACCCAGGTGTGTCGGGTGCTGGCCGTTGAGCGGCGAGGCGCACCGCACGTCGTGATCGCCGCCGTGGTCGCCGCCCTCGACGGGGAGACGGTCGCCGAGGACCTCCTGGGCGACGAGCTGCTCGACGAGCGGGGCTCGGCGACCTCCGAGGACGACCGTAGGGGCGTCGCAGAGGTCGCCAGCGCGATGGTCGAGTACGCCGACGTGGTGTGCCTGACCCAGCAGCCCGACCCGGACGAGCTGGCCCTGGTGGGCGTCCTGGCCCGACCGGACGTGCCTGTAATCACCGACCCCTCGACGCTGGACGCCACGGGTCTCGTCGCCGGTGTGCACCGGCACGCGGCCGTCGAGGCGTGGGTCGCTGAGGTCCGCCGCGGCGCTCTCCCGCCCGTGCCCTCGGGAGGAGCGTGGCGGCTCGACCTGTGCTCGGACCGCCCCTTCCACCCCCTTCGCTTCCAGGACAACCTCGCGATCCTGGGCGACGGGCCGCGCCGGTCGCGCGGCTGCTTCTGGCTGCCCACGCGCCCGGACGCCGTGTGCTCCTGGGACGGTGCCGGCGGTCAGGCGAGCGTGGGCTCCACCCGCACCTGGGGACGGGAGCAGCCCCTGACGCGGATCACCGTGATCGGCCTCGACGACGACCACCACGGTCGCGCCGAGATCGAGCGCGCCTTCGAGCGCTGCCTCCTCACCGACGAGGAGCTCGCCACCCGCGGTCGGGCGTGGGAGGAGACCTGGGACGGGCTCGAGCCCTGGCTCGGCCCCATCGCGCACGTCGCCTGACCCGCCCCTCACCCACCCACAGGAGTTCTCATGGCTGTCCCCAAGCGCAAGCTGTCGCGAAGCAACACCCGTCACCGCCGTTCGACCTGGAAGGCAGCACCCGTCGACGTGGTGAGCGTCCGCGTCGACGGGCACCTCTACCGCGTTCCTCGACGGCTCGTCCGAGCCGCCCATCTCGGGTACCTCGACCTGTCCCGCTACCGCCACCGGGAGGGCTCATGAAGGTCCGCAACTCGATCCGCTCGCTGAAGAACCAGCCCGGCGCCCAGGTCGTACGTCGCCGCGGGCGTACGTTCGTGATCAACAAGCGCAATCCCCGGCTGAAGGTCCGACAGGGGTGACGCTCGTCGGTCAGGTCAGAGGTAGCGACCGCAGTGCGGCCACGGCGAGCGTCCGCGCTGCTTGTAGAGCAGCTTGGCCCGGTAGGTCTGCTCGCCCGCCGAGGCGCGCGAGGCCACACCGGACCCGCCGACCGAGCGCCACGTGCCGGAGTCGAACTGGTACAGGCCGTGGTAGCCGGCCGGGTTGACCGCGCGCGGGTTGCCCCCGGACTCGCAGTCGGCCAGGGCTCGCCAGTTGAGGTGACCGGTGCCCGGGACCGAGTACGGGTCCGCGCCGACCAGGACCTTGCGAGGCCGGGGTGACCTCGTGACCCGCTTGGTCCGCTCGACGTCGACCACCGAGCGGTTGTGTCGTGTCCTGACGATCGTGGTCGTCCTGACCCCGGGGCGTCCCTTGGCCACGACCTTGCGCTGACCGGCCCGCAGCCGGGAGACGGTACGGGTCCGGGTGGGCCGCTCGATCATCGTGCGGCGCTCCTTGACCACGCGGTCGACGGCGACGAGCTGCACCGCGTCGCCGGCGCGCAGCCTGCGCTTCTCCGAGCCCCGCACGAGGTCGCCGTCACGCCTGACCCGGACGAGGTCGTTGCCGTCGAAGCGCACTCCCTCGTCGGCCAGCACCTTGCGCGCCCAGGTGCGCGTGGTGCGCAGCCCCCGGACGTCCTGGTTCCGCACCCGCAGCCGGATGCGGGTGCCGCGCGGGGCCGGTTCGAGGGCGTCGTCCACGCCGCTCCCCACCAGGGGCTCGGAGCCCGCGGGGGCGCCCCCGGTCTCGGAGTGGGCCTCGCCGTGCGCCGTGCCGGGGGCGGCGAGCAGCACGCTGCCCGCCAGGCTCGCCACGGCCGCTCCGGCGACAGCGCGTCGGATCGTGGGGTGGAGCATGAACACCTCGTCGGTTCTCGGACCGCTGCATGCGATCGGCAGCCGTCCACGGTAGGTGGCTCCTGGAGAGAACCCCACCCGACGAGCCTGTGCGTCCCGTCACCGTGCGCGGGTGACGTCCGTCAGGACCCTCCGGGTCTGGTGTCAGCTGTAGCGGACCGGGAGCGACTTGATCCCGTTGAGCCACCCCGAACGCATGCGTGCGGCATTGCCGTCGCTCACGATGCCGGGGGCGAGGTCGGCGAGGGCGTCGAAGATCAGCCGGATCTCGGTGCGGGCGAGGTTGGCGCCGATGCAGTAGTGCGCACCGTGGCCGCCGAAGGCGAGGTGCGGGTTCTTCTCGCGGGTGATGTCGAAGGTGAAGGGGTCCTCGAAGACGTCCTCGTCGTAGTTGGCGCTGGCGTAGAAGAGCCCCACCCGCTGACCGGCCTTGATCTGCACGCCGCCGAGCTCGACGTCCGTGAGCGCGGTGCGCTGGAACGACGTGACCGGTGTCGCCCAGCGGATCACCTCGTCGACCATGGTGGCCGGTCGTTCCGCGACCCACAGGTCCCACTGGTCGGGGTGGTCGAAGAAGGCCTGCATGCCGTGGCTGGTGGCGTTGCGGGTCGTCTCGTTGCCCGCGACGGCGAGGGCGATGACGAAGAAGCCGAACTCGTCGTCGGTGAGACCGCGGCCGTCGACGTCGGCGTTGACGAGCTTGGTGACGATGTCGTCGCGAGGTGACTCGCGGCGATCGGCGGCCAGGCCCATCGAGTACATCAGGATCTCGGCCGCAGCGGCCGCCGGATCGTTGTCCTCGCGGGCGAGGTCGGCGTCGTCCGCGCCGGTCATCTGGTTGGTCCAGGCGAAGATCTTCTGCCGGTCCTCGGCCGGGACGCCGAGCATGTCGCCGATCACCTCGAGCGGGAACTGCGCGGCGACCTGGTCGACGAAGTCGCCGCCGCCCGAGGTCACGGCCTCGCGCACGATCCGCTGGGCGACCTCCTCGAGGCCCTCCTCGAGCGCCGCGATCGCCCGCGGCGTGAAGCCGCGACTGATGATGCGACGCAGGGCGGTGTGGTCAGGGGCGTCCTGGTTGATGATCACGACCTTCGTCATCTCGACCGACTCGACGGTGGCCGTCTCGGGGTTGCGGATGATCACCCCGTTCTCACGGCTGGAGAAGACCGCGCTGTTCTTCGACGCTGCGGCGACGTCGGCGTGCTTGGTCAGGGCCCAGTAGCCGGTGCCGGACGACTCGGACTGACCGGCTCGCGCACTCGCGGTCTGCTCCACCCAGGTCACCGGCGCGTTGGCGCGCAGGACCCGGAACTCCTCGTGCGGGACGCCGGCGGCATTCAGGTCCGGGTCGGTGAAGTCGAAGCCGGCGGGGAGGAGAGGGGTCGAGGTCATGTCGGCGACCATACAGATCGCTGGGAGTGTATGTACAGAGTCAGAAATCTGTATGGTGATCGCATGCGAGCACACGGGTGGGGCGGAGCGCCGCCCGGCGACCGCGACGAGGCTCGCGAGCGGATCCTCTCCGTGGCCCGGGTGCGGCTCGACGAGACCGGGGCGGCGAGCATCTCCGACGTCGCCGAGCGCGTCGGCGTCACCCGCCAGACCGTCTACCGTTACTTCCCGACCACCGAGGACCTGCTCAACGCCGCGGCACTCGACGCCGTCAGCGACCTGGTCGCCGGAATGGTCGAGCACGTGCGCGCCCACGTGGCACGGGTGCGCGGCGATGCCGGCGACGCTGCGGTGGAGGTGGTGGCCTACGTCTACGAGCACCTGCGTGACGATCCCGCCCTGCAGCGGCTGGTCGCCCCGGGGCGGCTCGGCCGCACGGTCGCCGAGCTGACCGCCCCGGCGTCGATCGCGCTCGGCGGCGAGCTGCTGGGCCGGCTCGGGGTCGACTGGAGCGGGGACGCGCTGGGGGAGCGGGAGCGCCCCGAGCTGGTCGAGCACCTGCTGCGCACGCTCCAGTCGTTCCTGCTCGACCCCGGCACGCCGGAGCGCTCGGCCGAGGAGCTGCGCGCCTACCTCCAGCGCTGGCTCGCACCCACGTTGCGCCGCTAGACGTCGTCAGGCGTCGTCAGGCGTCGTAGTCGACCCGCAGCTCCTCGCTGACGGGGTGGGCCTGGCAGGTGAGCACGTAGCCGTCTGCGCGCTCGGCCTCGTCGAGCGCGTGGTCCTGGTCCATCACGGCCTTGCCGAGCAGCACCTTGGCGCGGCAGGTGCCGCAGGCGCCGCCGGCGCAGGAGTACGGCGCGTCCACTCCCCGCTGGAGCACCGCGTCGAGGACGGTGTCGCCGGTCGAGCGCAGCGTGAAGCTGGTCTCCGCGCCACCCACGCTGACCGTGACCCGGCTCTCGACGTCGAGGTCGACCGCCGAGGCGGTGTCCTCGGTGTGGAAGACCTCCGAGTGCACCCGCTCTCCGCGTGCGGCCAGGGCCGAGCGCAGGTCGTCGACGAGCTGCTCGGGGCCGCAGAGGAACCACTCGTCGACCGGTTCGCTCACCAGGTCCGCGACCAGCTCGGGCGTGACCCGGCCGACGAGGGGGGCGCCCGGCTCGCGGGAGAGCACGTGGTGCACGGCGAGGCGGCCGGCGAAGCGCTCGACGAGGACGTCGACCTCGTCGCGGAGCATCGTCGAGTCGGTCGTGCGGTTGCCGTAGACGAGGGTGAAGGTGCTCGCAGCCTCGGTCTCGAGGGTGGAGGCGATGATCGACAGCACAGGGGTGATGCCTGATCCGGCTGCGACGGCGACGTACGAGCAGACGGCTGCCGGGTCGGTGTCGTGACCGAAGCGTCCCGCGGGGGTCATCACGTCGAGGATGTCGCCGGCGGCGAGGTCGTGGTGCACGTAGGAGGAGAAGAGCCCGCCCTCGATCCACTTCACGGCGACACGGAGGGTGCCCTCGGCGCGTGGGGGGAGCAGGGAGTAGGACCGGCGCACGTCGTGACCGGCGATCATCGCGCGCAGCGTGACGTGCTGGCCGGCCCGGTGGGCGTAGGCCCGCGCGAGGTCGCCGGGCACGGTGAGGGTGACCACGACGCTCTGCTCGGTGAGCGGCTCGACCGCCGCGACCCGCAGCGGGTGGAACGTGGGCCGGTGGCCCGCGGCCCGGTCCGGCCGGGGGGCGGCGCTGTCGAGGTCGTCGGTGAGCCGTCGCCAGGTGCGGTACTCCGACGGGGTCAGCGAGCGCCCGAAGATCGTCGAGATCGCAGCGTTGCGGTCGAGGTAGGCCTCCTCGTTGCGGCGCCAGGCGCGCAGGTAGCGGTAGAACGGCACGCTCGGGTGGAGGTGATGGACCAGGTGGTAGTTCTGGTAGACGAACAGTGGCGTCATCCACCCCTCGCCGCCGACCCGGATGCGGGTGGCGCGGTACTTGTCCTGCCGGCCGGTGAACGGCAGGCCGTGGTGCGGCAGGTAGTCGAACCACCAGGCGAGGATGCCCAGGCCGAGGCGCTGGGGGATCAGGAAGGCGACCGCCAGGGTGGCGCCGTGGCCCGCCGCGACCAGCGCGCCGAACGCGCCCAGGGTCGCCGCGGCGAGGGCCGCGGTCGTGACCACCTCGCCGAGGGGACGCTGACGGACGCGACGCGCGTAGAACACGACGTACCAGAGGTCGAGGGTCATCCACCGGAACGGCAGCTGCCACCACGGCCCCTCGCTGGTCCAGGCGTCGGGGTCGACCGACTTCTGCTCGTTGGTGTTGCGGTGGTGCTCGATGTGGATGAAGCGGAACATGCCGTAGCCCGCGTACGGCGCCACGAGCGGCACCGACAGGTGGCCCATCAGGTCGTTGAGGCGTGGGTCGGTGCTCACCGCGTGGTGCACCGACTCGTGCAGCACGCTGAACATCAGGAACGTGACGGCCGCCCCCATCGGGACCGTAACCAGCGGGGACCAGCCCGTCAGGACGCCGTACAGCTCGAGGGCGAAGAGCCCCAGCGTCCCCACGAAGAGGGCGATGGTCGGCCAGGCGACCGGGGGGACCCGCTCACCCGGGTCGGGCAGGCCGAGCACCTGCTGCGGCGACTCGAGCCGGTCGGCGGGGGCAGGCGGGGTCGGTGACATGGCGGTCCTGTCGTCGGAGGGGCAGGACCAGGGTTTACAAATACCTGCATTTTGTCAAGCGGTCTCCGACCCCTGGTCGCCGACGGGCAGCAGCACCCGACCGGTGACGTGGGTCGGGCGGAGACAGAAGACCATGGTGCGGATGCCGCCGGCCCAGGGCAGCGGGAGGTCAGGGTGCGGGTCGACCACGTGCTCGACACGTCCGCGCACGAGCACGCTCCAGCCCGCGCGTGACTCCTGGTCGACGTCGTCGACCTCGAGGGCGGCGAGCTCGCCGGGGAGGTGGATCGCCAGCTGGCTGTACGACGCCGTGCGCAGCCAGATCGCGCGATCGTGCACCACGTAGTTGAACGGCAGCACGATCGGGCCGTGACGGTCGACGTAGGCGACACGTCCCAGGGTCGTCGTCGACAGGAGCTCCCAGCAGGCGTCGACCTCCAGCGGTCGGAGGAGCTCGTCGGTCAGGCCGGCTGTGGAGTTCATGGCGTTCCCCTTGTCGCGTCGTCGACCGGTCGGCGGAGGGCCCGGTCTCGTGCCATCAGTTCACGCGACCCGTGCGGCGCCGGGAAGTGTCGAAGGTCCCGACCGGCCGGGACCTTCGCCATCGGGGCGGTGGATTCGGCGGCGCCCTGGAATAGAACCCCCCCGGGGGTTGCTGTTAGCCTCGACCCAGAATTCCCCCCCGGGGGTTACGAGGAGGAGTACCTGCATGACAACGACCACAGACAGGCCACTGCACGCCAGGGGTGACGACTCGACCCGAGAGTCGATCACCGCCGGCCCGCTGGGCCGTCTCGGCCTCGCCGTGACCAACCACCGTCGCATCACCGCCGCCGTCTGGGTGCTGCTCGTCGTCGGGCTGGGCATCTTCGCCCCCCGTGTCGAGGCCGAGCTGTCCGGTGCCGGCTGGCAGGCCGACGGCTCCGAGTCGGTGAGCGTCCGCGAGGCCGCCGAGACGAGCTTCGGCGGCAACGCCAGCTCCGCGATCCAGGTCGTGGTGCGTTCCACCGACGGTCCGGTGACCGAGGGGAGCGGCGCTGCCGTCGTCTCCGAGGTGATGGAGGTCCTCGAGGCCGACGACCGCATCTCGACGGTCTTCGGTCCCGAGTCCGGCGCGCCGATCAGCCAGGACGGCAGCACGATCGTGCTGCTGGGTGGCGCGGGCGCCGACACCAACGAGATGGTGCGCGCGGCCGACGACCTCAAGGGTCCCCTCCAGGACCTCGCGGTCGACGGGGTCGAGGTCAACCCCACGGGCTCCTCACTGCTGTGGTCCGACTTCAACGAGGCCAACCTCGAGGCGATGCTGAAGTCCGAGATGCTCTCCTGGCCCGTCACCCTGGCGATCCTCGTGCTGGCGTTCGGAGCACTCGTGGCCGCCGGTCTGCCCCTGCTGCTGACCCTCGCCGGCCTCGTGGCCTCAGCGGGCTCGCTCGTGCTGATCAACCAGCTGGTGCCGGTCTCGATCTGGGCGATGAACTTCGCGATGATGTTCGCCCTCGCCCTCGGCATCGACTACGCGCTCTTCCTCGTCGTCCGCTACCGCGCCGCCCGGATGGGCCAGGGCGCCTCGCCGCGGGCGGCGATCGCGCAGACGATGGACACCGCCGGCAAGGCGGTGCTGCTCTCCGGCGTCACCGTGCTGATCTCGCTCTCGGCCGTGATGCTCGTGCCCTCGCCGTCGTTCCGCTCCATGGCAGGCGGGATCATGCTCGCCGTCACCTTCGTGCTGGCTGCGACGTTGACCCTGCTGCCGCTGGTGCTGTTCAAGCTCGACCTGAAGATCAACAAGCTCTCCCTGCCGTGGGCCAAGTCCGGCGAGCACCGCTCGGCCCGGTTCGAGGCCTGGGGCGAGCGCCTCTGGAAGCACCCGGTGGCCTTCGGCACCGCCTCCACCCTCGTGCTGCTGATCCTCGCGGCCCCGGTCTTCGGCCTCCAGACGGCCATGCCGTCGATCAAGGTGCTGCCCGAGGACGCCAGCGCGCGCGTCGGCTACGACCAGGTCCAGGAGGCCTTCGGTCCCGGTTCGCCGGGCACCCTGCAGATCGTCGCCGACTCCTCGGACGCCGAGACGGTCGCGGCCGTGCTCGAGAGCGACGAGGGCGTGCTCGGGTCGCTTCCGCCCCAGCCCGCGAGCGACGGCTCCGACGAGGTCCTGATCCTCGCGATGCCCGACGTCGACCCGTCCGATCCCGCCCTGGCCGACACCGTCGACCGGTTGCGCTCGGACCTCCCGGACTCCGCCCTCGTCGGCGGCGCCGCGGTCGAGAACCTCGACCTGAAGAGCCAGCTCGACGAGTCGACGCCCCTGGTCATCGGGGTGATCCTGGTGCTCGGGTTCGTGTTGCTCCTGGTCGCCCTCCAGGCCCCGCTCATCTCGTTGCTGGGCACCCTGGCCAGCCTGTTGTCGACCGCTGCGGCGTTCGGGGTGGCGCGACTGATCTTCCAGGAGGGCTTCGGGGCGGACTTCTTCGGCTTCGAGTCGCAGGGCTTCCTCGACGCCTGGGCCCCGGTGTTCTTCTTCGCGATGATCTTCGCCATCGCCATGGACTACACCGTCTTCCTGCTGGCCTCGGCCAAGGAGCACTACGAGCGCTCGGGCGACCCGAAGGAGGCCATGGTCGGTGCGCTGGCGCACTCGGGCCGAGTGATCTTCGCCGCCGGCGCGGTGATGGTGGCGGTGTTCTTCACCTTCGCCCTCTCCGGTCCGCTGCCGCCCAAGGAGATGGGCATCATCCTGGGCATCGCGGTGCTGCTCGACGCCTTCCTGGTCCGCCTGGTGCTGCTGCCGGTGATGCTGCGCATGACGGGCAACGCCGCCTGGTGGAGCCCGCGCTGGCTGACCCGGGTGCTGCCGAAGATCACCTTCGCCCACGGCTGAGCCGCGGGCCGACGACCAGGGGTCAGACGAGGTCGAACTCGTCGAGCGTCGTCTCCTCGTGGAGGCGGCGCCACCCCTTGAAGTTGCCGGGGAAGAGGAACGGCGCGTGACCCGACGCGGTCGTGTAGTAGCTGCTGCAGTCGGGGGCACCCCAGGAGAACGTGCCGAAACGCTCGGCCAGCGCCGCGTTGTAGTCACGGTAGGCGGACTCCCGGGGTGACATCGCCGTGCGACCTCGGTCGGTGAGCTCGCCCAGGAGCCGCACGATCGTCGCCACGTTCTGCTCGGCGGTGGCGAAGAACGAGGTGTTGAGCACCAGCCCGTTCGGGCCCACCGCCAGGAAGTAGTTGGGGAAGCCGGGGACCGCGATGCCCTTGTGGGCGCGCGGCTCCCCGGCCATCGCGTCGGCGAGGGAGACCCCGTCCGCGCCCACGACGTCGATGCGGTCGAAGTCGAGGATCCGGTAGCCGGTGCAGTAGATGATGACGTCGACGTCGATCTCCTGCCCGCTGCTGGTGACGAGCCCGGTCGGGGTCACCCGCGCGAGGCCGGAGGGCACGAGGTCCACGTGGTCCTGGTCGAGGGTCGGGTAGAAGTCGTCCGAGACCAGACCACGCTTGCAGCCGTAGCGCGAGACGGGGGTGAGGGCGCGGCGCAGCTCCGGGTCGTCGACGGTCTGCTCGATGTGCCGGGTGACGAGCTTCTCGAACTGGCCCATCCGGCTGTGGCCGAGCGTGACGGCGTGCTCGACCTGCCCGAGCAGGAGCGACTGCCAGCGGCGGATGCCGGCGACGAGGAACGGGAACCGGCGCCACCGCCGCCGCTGGGTCTCGCTGTAGTGCTTGAGCCGCCGGGGCATGACCCAGTTGGCCGAGCGCTGCAGGACCGTCAGGTGGGCGGCCTGCTTGGCCACCTCGGGCACGATCTGCACGGCGCTCGCCGCCGAGCCCACGACGGCCACGCGCTTGCCGACCAGGTCGACGTCGTGGTCCCACCGGGTCCCGTGGAAGCTCGCGCCGCCGAAGGTCTCCATGCCCGGCACGTCGGGGTACAGCGGGGTGTGCTGGTTGCCCATGGCGCTGATCACCACGTCGTACTCGAGCACGGCGCCCGACTCGGTGCTCAGGCGCCAGGTGTCGTCGTCGGTGTAGTGCGCGGCGACGATGCGGGTGTCGAGCAACAGGTGACGGTCGAGGCCGAGCTCGGCGCAGCACCGCTCCAGGTAGGCGAGGATCTCCGGCTGGCTGATGAAGCTCGCGGTGCAGTCGGGGTTGGGGGCGAAGGAGAAGGCATAGGAGTGCGCCCAGATGTCGCACGCCAGTCCGGGGTAGGTGTGCAGCCGCCAGGTGCCACCGGGACCGTCCTGGGCGTCGATGAGGGTCAGGTCCGTGAAGCCGTGGCGCAGCAGCTCGCGCCCGGCGGCGAGGCCTGCGGGACCGGCGCCGATGACCGCGACGCGGCGGACTGCTCGCGCGCTCACCGGTCCTCGGCCGCGCTGAGCAGGGTCACGCTGCCGGCGTCCCCGTCGAGCAGGACTCGATCGCCGGTGTGCAGGAAGCGGGTGGCCTGACGCGCGTTGACCACGCAGGGCAGGCCGTACTCGCGCGCGATCACCGCCCCGTGCGAGACCGAGCTGCCGAGGTCGGTCACCAGGCCGCCGATGAGGCTGAAGTACGGCGTCCAGCCGATGTCGGTGATCGGGGTCACCAGGATCTCCCCGGGCTCCAGCGACGCGGCCTCACCGAGCGTGTGGGCCACCCGCACGACGCCCTCGACGACGCCGCGTGAGGCGGGGCGGCCGTGCAGGACCCCGTCGGTCACCTCGAGCACCTGCGGCTCGAGCGGCCGCGGCAGGCCGACCGAGATCTCGGGGAACTCCAGGCGCTGCTGGAAGTCGAGCGCCTCGCGCCGCGCCACGGCCCGCTCCACCGAGTCGGCGGTGGGTCGGGCGAGGAACGGGCCGATCTCCTGGGTGGTGAAGAAGTAGACCAGGTCGGCGTCGGGGAGGGTGCCCTCCGCGGCGAGCTGCTCGCCGAGCTGGCGGAAGGCGACCTGGAAGCGGTGGGCGACGTCGACCAGCTGCGACTTGGTGTGCTCGCGGCGCCGGATGGCGTTGTGCGCCTTGGGCAGGATCCAGCGCAGTCCGCGGCTGAGGCCGGCCCGGTCGACCTCCTCGGTGCCGATCTCGCGGCGCCCGCCAGTGGTCAGTCGGGCGTGCACCGCGGCCTGCATGCTCTGCACGAGGGGAGTGAGGTCGTCACCCCAGGAGGGATCGCGGAGGCACAGCTCGCGGTAGCCACGATGCCCGTGGCGGCCGAGGAACCGAGTGAGGGCTTCGGCCACCTGAGGATCGGCGCGCAGCCACGCGGTCGCGTCGTCGAGGTCGGCGGCGACCAGTCGCTCGGCGGCCTCGGGGTGCCGGGCGACGCCGTCGATCAGCTCGTCGAGCTCGTCGAGCATCAGCGCGCTCTCGACCCCACTGGCGCCGGCCAGGAGCCGCACCGCCTCGGACTGCTCGGCGGTGGTGCTGGCGTTGGCCTCGCCGGAGACCATGTTCTCCACGATCGCGCAGCAGAACCCCGACAGGGCCGAGGACTGGATGTGCACCGCCATGGCGTGGTCGAAGAAGCCGAGCTTGGCCGAGATCTCGGCCCACGTCGTCGCGGCGTCCTTCCCCGGCCGGAGCTCGAAGGCCGCCAGCTCCTCGCCGAAGCGGTCGACGACCTTCGGTGCCGTCAGGCAGAAGCGCACCAGCTTGGCCGTGTTGACCACGCGCCGTGGCAGCGGCATGGGCGGGCGGTCCTTCAGCTCGGGGACGAGGCGGCCGCAGATGGTCTGGGCTGTCTGGTCGGCGTTGGAGCCGAGCGTCCCGGCGGCCATGGCGAGGTTGCCGGTGAGGTTGAGGAACAGGTGGCCGTACGCCGACGCGGTGACCTGCCAGTCGGGCTCGATGCGCTCGCGGGCGCCGACGCGGACCTGCATGTGCTGGAGGCCGTAGTCGATGCCCCAGCCGGTGAACGACATCGTGAGGGGGCACACCGCCCCGGGCATCATCTCGCTGACGTTGCTGATGGTGAGCACGTCGTCGGGTCGGGGCAGCGTGGTGTCGTGCTCGTTGAGGTCGGCCGGGAGCGTGGTGATGGGGCGCGCCTGGAGCCAGAACAGCTCGCCGTCGCGGTCGATGGCCCACTCGAGGTCCAGCGGCTGGCCCTCGTGCGCCGACGCGGCACGCGCCTGCTCGGCGATCCGGGCGACCTGCTCGTCGGTCAGCAGGGGCTCCTCGCCGACCAGCAGGCGGCGCACGACCCGGCCCTCGAGGTCGACGCCGTAGTGGTCGGGGGTCGCCTCCCCGCTCACCAGGGCCTCGCCGAGACCGGCGACGGCGTCGATGACGAGCAGGTCGCGCCGGGCGCTGACGGGGTCGGCGGTGAACACGACGCCGGCCACGGCGGCGTCCACCATGCGCTGCACGACGACGTTCATCGTCGCGGCCCGTCCGTCGAGGTGGTCGGCCTGGTAGCTGCGGGCGCGGTCGGTGGCGCCCGAGGCGACGCAGAGGTCGATGGCGTGGCGCAGCCCCTCGCTGCCGGTGACGTTGAGGACGGTCTCGTACTGCCCGGCGAACGACGCCTCCGCGCCGTCCTCGCCCTGCGCCGAGGAGCGGACCGCGACGGGCTGGGCGCCGAGGACGGTGTGCCGCTCGTCGAGGTCGATCGGGTAGGTGCCTGCCTGGGCGTCACGGATGACGAAGGCGGGAGGGACGGTGAGCCCCATCGCCGTCAGTCGGGCGAGCCCGTAGGCCTTCCCGCCGACCGAGGCATCGGTCACGTCGTGCAGGTCCAACGTCTGGGCGGTCATCGTGGGCTCCGATCGAAATCTGACACGTGTCAGATGCGCTGTGCTCGCGACCGTATGAACTACGTCACTCCATGTCAACACTGACGTCCGAGGCTCGGCCGTGGTCCGGACCGGGCAGCGGGTGCGGAGATGAAATCGTCAACGGTCGGACCCGCGGCCTACACTTTGCCCGGACATTGAGGAGCAGGGCCGACCGGCGCTGCGTCGATCGGGGAGGGCGTCACATGCGGGTGGCCGTGGTGGCGATCCTGGCGAGCGTGCTGGGACTCTTCGTCGGAGCACCCTCGGGCGAGAGCGCCGCCTCGGTGGTGCGCACCGAGCTCAACGGCCAGGAGGCCCGCCTCACGCTGCCGACCGGCACGCCCAAGGGCCTGGTCATGTGGTTCCACGGTCAGGGCGGCGGCGTCAACGACCGCATCGACGGTCCGTTCCTGCGCGCGCTGACCCGCGACGGCTACGCGATCGCGTCGTCCAGCTTTCACTTCCAGTCGTGGGGCAACGCCGCGTCCACCGACGACACCGCCCGGCTCACCGAGTGGGCCGAGGAGCAGGTCGGCCTGCCCGTGACGACGTGGGTCTCCGGCTCGATGGGTGGCGCGGTCTCGCTCAACGCCCTGCTCCACGGCGTCAAGCCCCCCGCCTGCTGGTACGGCGTCAAGCCCGCCATCTCGCTCACCCGCATGGAGAACGTCCCGACCGGCCGCAAGTTCATCGCCGCCGCCTACGGCGGGGTGGTACCGGCCGACCGCAACCCGGTGCGCAACATCGAGTCGCTGCCGACCGACGTCCGCTACCGCGTGGTCGCCTCGCCCGAGGACGACTGGGTGCCGATCAACGAGAACGGCGGTGCCCTCGTCTCCCAGCTCGTGGGACGTGGCGTCGACGCCACCTACGTGGCCGCCGTCGGTCCTCACGAGCACGTCTCGCACTGGGACTCCGGCGACCTGGTCGACTTCGCGAACTCCTGCAACACCGCCACCCCCTCGAGCGACGTCGCGTCCTCCGACTGAGCCTCTCGGGGCTCAGATCCACCGGCTGAACCACATGCGGTCCAGCCACGAGGCCCGTGGGATCACCTCGTAGGAGTAGATCGGGTAGAAGTAGGCGAAGTTCAGCAGCACGAGCACGACGAACGACCCGGCGACCACGACGCCGACCGTGCGTCGCCGCGACGGACGTCGTGAGGGCCCGATCATCCGCCCCATCACCAGGGCGATCGCGAGCACCATGAACGGCAGGCAGGCGACGGCGTAGAAGAGGAAGATCGGCCGGTCGTCGTAGAGCAGCCACGGGAGCCACGTCGAGAGCACGCCGACCAGGGCGACGCCGAAGCGCCAGTCGCGCGTGCCCACCCAGAGCACGGCGCCGGCGACGAGGGCGAGGCACGCCCCCCACCAGAGCAGGGGCGTGCCCAGGAGCAGGACCTGGCGGTAGCAGACCGACCCCTCGGCGGCCGTGCAGCCCAGCTCGCCGGGCTGGACGTCGAGGTCGGTGGCGACCCCGACCGGCCGGTTGTCGAGCAGCCAGCCCGAGGGCTGCGACTGGTAGGGGTGGCTGCTGCAGTTGAGGTAGTGGGTGTGGAAGACGAAGACGTCGCGGTGATAGCTCCAGAGCGACGACAACGACTGGGCGACCTCGCCGAGGCCCGAGGCGTCGGGCTCGGAGGCGGAGGGCCAGCGGGCGTCGTCGTCGGAGAGGTTGTCGGTCTCCCGGTCGTCCCCGGTACCGGTGCAGGGCCGCTCCTCGACGAAACCCGTGTACTGCGTGCTGGAGAGGTCGCGCTCGTACTCGTCGGCGTTGACCAGCCACCCGGTCCAGGTGGCGACGTAGACGCAGAACGCGACCAGCACCAGCTGGGCGAACGCCGGGACCCCGTCGACGACGGCGGCCCGCAGCAGCGAGGACCGCACGCCGAACGAGCGACGGGCGCCCGCGCTCCACACCCACACGAGCAGCCCGAACGCAGCCAGGGGGTAGAGCGCGGTCCACTTCGTGCCGACGGCGAGACCGAAGCTCACGCCCGCGAGCACCAGCCACGGTCGCCAGAGCACACCCAGCACCGGTCCCCACCGGGAGGGGCCCGGGGGCGCGGCCGGGTCGATCAGCCGGGCGAGCCGACGTCGGTGCCAGTCGCGGTCGTTGACCAGGCAGCTGACGCCGCAGAGGAGGAAGAAGGCGAGGAAGATGTCGAGCAGGGCCAGGCGCGAGAGCACGAAGTGCAGCCCGTCGAAGGCCAGCAGCAGCCCCGCGACCAGGCCGAGGACGGTGGACCCGGTGAGCCGGCGGGTCAGGCGCACCAGCACCAGCACCATCAGCGCGCCGACCACGGCCGAGGCGATCCGCCAGCCGAACGGGTCCATGCCGAAGGCCAGCTCGCCCAGCGCGATCAGCCACTTGCCCACCTCGGGGTGCACGATCATCGAGGGGCCGTCGTCCCACAAACCCTGCGTCTCCCCGGCCAGGATCGCCCGGTCGATGCTGCGCCCGTCGACCTTCTCGAGGTAGTTGCGCACGAAGCCGTGGTTGGCCATCGCCCACGCGTCCTTGGCGTAGTACGTCTCGTCGAAGGCGAAGCGGTGCGGCGTGCCGAGGTGCCACACGCGCATGCCGAGGGCCAGCAGGGCGACGCCGAGGGCGGCCACCCAGCCCGCGACACCGTCGTCGAGCGCCGCCGTACGGCGTCGGGCGCGCTCCCAGGCGCTCGGCGGGTCCTGCGGCGAGCTCACGGGGCGCAACACTACGTCGGGCCCGTCCGGGGGACCTGGGGCGTGCGTGTGGACCCCTGACATGATCGGGACATGGGTGACGGACACACAGCAGGAGCCGGGGTGCTCGTGCTGGCCGGGACCCCCATCGGGCGACCGGACGACGCCTCGCCGCGACTGGCCGTCGAGCTCGCGACCGCCGACGTGGTCGCCGCCGAGGACACCCGCCGGCTCAAGCGGCTGGCCACCGACCTCGGCATCGTCGTGAGCGGTCAGGTGGTCTCCTACTTCGAGGGCAACGAGCAGCGCCGCACGCCCGGGCTGCTCGACGACCTCCTCGCCGGCAAGCGGGTGCTGCTGGTGACCGACGCCGGGATGCCCAGCGTCTCCGACCCCGGCTACCGCCTGGTGGCGGCCGCCGTCGAGGCCGACGTCCGCGTGACGGCCGTGCCCGGTCCGTCAGCGGTGCTGACGGCGCTCGCCGTGTCCGGCCTTCCGGTCGACCGGTTCTGCTTCGAGGGGTTCCTGCCGCGCAAGGCCGGCGAGCGCTCCCGGCGGCTGGCCGACCTGGCCGCCGAGCAGCGGACCCTGGTCTTCTTCGAGGCGCCCCACCGCACCGAGACGGCGCTCGCCGCGATGGCCCAGGCCTGGGGCGACGACCGACCGGCGGCGGTGTGCCGCGAGCTCACCAAGACCTACGAGGAGGTGCGCCGCGGACCGCTGGCCGACCTGGTCACCTGGGCGGCCGAGGGGATCCGCGGCGAGGTCACGATCGTCGTCCAGGGGGCGTCCCCCGAGGCCGCCATCTCGTCCGACGGTGACTCCCTGCGAGCCGCGGTGCGCGAGCGCGAGGATGAGGGCATGAGCCGCAAGGACGCCATCCTCGACGTCGCCCGGCTGGCCGGGCTGCCCAAGCGCGAGGTCTACCAGGCGGTGCACGTCCCGTGAG
>JBFJKO010000008.1:0-19165 GCA_041634935.1 Nocardioides sp. | reverse complement strand
CTCGCGCAGAAGGGTGCGCTCTTCGCCTGGCGCACCATCAACGGCGAGGAGGCGTCGGCGTACTACGCCGCCGGCACCGCGCAGTACCACATCGACGCCGACATCTCGTACGCGCTGAGCCAGTACGTCGGCGCCACCGGCGACTACGAGTTCCTCGACAACCAGGCCATCGACATCTTCGTCGAGACCGCCCGGCTCTGGTACGACCTCGGCTTCTGGCGCAACGAGGAGGGGTCCGCCTTCCACATCCACGGCGTCACCGGGCCCGACGAGTACACGACGGTCGTCAACGACAACCTCTACACGAACGTGATGGCGCGCTTCAACCTGCGTCGCGCGGCCGAGGCCGTCTCCTTCCTGCAGGAGAAGCGCCCCGAGGCCTACCGCTCGATGGTGCAGCGGGTGCGGCTCGACGAGGACGAGGTCTACAACTGGGCGCGCGCGGCCGAGGCGATGACGATTCCCTTCGACGAGCACCTCGGCATCCACCCGCAGGACGCCCACTTCCTCGAGCGCGAGATGTGGGACCTGGGCAGGACCCCGGTCGAGAAGCGCCCACTGCTCCTGAACTACCACCCGCTGGTGATCTACCGCTTCCAGGTGCTCAAGCAGGCCGACGTGGTCCTCGCGCTCTTCCTCCAGGGCGAGGACTTCACCCAGGAGCAGAAGAAGGCGGACTTCGACTACTACGACCCGATCACCACCGGCGACTCGACGCTGTCGGCCGTCGTCCAGGCGATCATCGCCGCCGAGGTCGGCTACCACGACCTGGCGCTGCGCTACTTCCACGCGGCGCTGTTCGTCGACCTCGCCGACCGCCACGCCAACACCTCCGACGGCGTCCACGTCGCCTCGACCGGTGGCGTGTGGAGCGCGCTCGTGTCGGGCTTCGGCGGTTTCCGCGACCTCGGCGCCGGGCGCTGGACGCTCGACCCGCGACTGCCCGACGGGTGGGACGAGCTCACCTTCCGGCTGACACTGCGCGGCACCCGGGTGCGGGTGTGCGTGCGCGCCGACGACCTCGAGCTGACCGTCGAGGACGGCACGCGTCCGCTCACCTTCGAGATCCGCGGCAAGGAGGTCACCGTCACGCCCGAGAACGAGGTCGTCGTCGCCCTCGACGGCCACGGCGCCAGGATCTCCGGCGAGCCGCCCAACCCGGTCGGCATGTACCGCGCCGACGGCACCGTCATCACCGCCACGGTGCCGTCGGGGGAGAGAGAAGGCCTCGAGTAGAGGCGGCCGCTAGACGGCCCGCACCCGCACCTGGTGATGCCCGGTCGTGCCGTCCGGGAACGGCGCTGAAGGACACGCCTCCTGCACGGTGCCGTCGCGGCTGACGCACCGCGCCGTGATCGTGTGGTGGCCGGCGTCGAGGGGCACTTCGAGGCGCCAGCGCCGCCACGAGCTGGGCGACACCTCGCGGGCGAGCTCGGCGCTCTGCCAGGGCCCGTCGTCGACGCGCACCTCGACGGCGGCGACGCCGTGCGGCGGGTGCCAGGCGGTGCCGACGACCGTCGTCGGTCCGGCCGGTCGGGTGAGCGCGCGCCGGGGCAGGCGCGGCGGCATCCCGTTGCGGGCCGGCGAGTCGATGCGCGCCATCGGACGCAGCCACACCGTCTCCCGGGGCCAGCCCCGCGCCACCCCGGTCGCCTCGACCGAGCCCGACGGGACGACGTCGAGGCGCGCGAGCCACTTCACGCCGTTGTACTGTCCGACCACACCCGGGGTCATCACCCGGGCGGGAAAGCCGTGGCTGGCGGGCAGGGCGGAGCCGCCCATCCCCACGACCACCCAGCTGTCCGCCTCGAGGGCGGTCCCGAGCGGCAGCACCTGCCGGTAGCCATCGACCGCCGTCATCACCAGGTCGAGCCCTCGGGTCCCCGCGGCTTCGTGGTCGACGAGGTCCGCGGCCGCCAGCACGTCGCCGACGGGCACGCCGGTCCAGGTGGACTGGCCGAGGCGGTCCCAGCCGAGCCGGTTGTGGACGCAGGCCAGCAGCGCGTGCCGGTGGCGTAGACCCAGCCCCACCAGGTCGGCGTAGGAGAAGGCCGCGTCGCCGACCTGCAGCCGCCAGGAGTCGAGGTCGACCGCCGGCGGGCGCATGTTGATGTCGGTGACGTAGAAGCGACCGGGTTCGGTGACGAAGGGCTCGGCCCCGGGCCAGTCCTCGGCCCCGTCGCTCGGGGTCGGGGCCTTCAGCAGCGGCTCCACCTCGGGCGGCACCCGCTCGAGCTCGGCTGCGCGCGCCGCCAGCCGCTGGCGCGCTCGCGCGAGGGCGGCGGTGCCGGCGAGGAGCCCGAGGCCGGCGACCCACCGGGGCGGGGCGGCGCTGGTGGACCGCTCGAGGGCGAGGCCGGCGACCGCCGCGCCCGTGGCGACGATCCCGAGCCGCGTGAGGTGCTTGTCGGCCGCGCCCACCCACCGGACGGTCTGCTCGACCACCGGCAGCGGCGCGACGTCGACGACGACCGATCCGACCGCGTCGACCACCGACGTCCCGCGCAGGCTCGCGGTGAGCTCGACCAGCCCGACGCCGGCCAGGCCGAGAGCGGAATGACGCAACATGGTTCCTCCAGGGTGGGTGGACGGCGTGGTGCTTGCAGCCGGGGCGAGCTCAGGCGGGCTCAGGTCGGCTCGTCGCCGGAGTCGACCCCGGGCGGGTAGGCGTGCTCGGGGAAGTCGGCGTCGAGCCCGGACTCCTCGATCAGGCACGACTTGCCGAAGTCCTCCCCGAACGGCGTGAGGTGGATGCTGCGGCGCACCACCCTGGCGAACTTCACCGAGTGCATTGCGGCCAGCACGTCGGGCTGCGCCTCGAGCACCTGGTAGTCCATCGGGTCGCGCAGGCTCTCGCGGGAGAACCAGACGAGACCGAGCCGGTGGAGGTTGTTGAGGTACGCCGGCACCTGCTCGACGTAGCGACAACCGGCGCGCGGGCCGATCATCGTCAGTCCGGGAGCGATGAGCTGGCTGTTCACCATCCCGATCGGGCCGCCCGTGCGGACGTCGACGCTGGGCTGCGGACCCTTGGTCAGCAGCAGGACCAACACCCGCGCCTCGTCGGGCGCCAGCTCGGTGAGGATGCGCTCGTAGGCCGGGTGGCCCTGCTCGGTGCTCCACACGTCGCGGGAGCGCTCCAGCAGGTCCTGGCCGAGCTCGCGCAGGGTCGGCGGCGGCGAGACACGCGAGTTGACGACCTGGGCGCCGATGACCTCGTCGTCGTCCGACTCGACGATGCCGCCGAGCGTCTGCCCCGCGGCCAGCAGGGCCGTGCCCACCGGGACGCCGCTGGAGAGGTCGCGGGCGAACCTGCCGACGACCGAGACGGCCTCGCCCGCCTCGCGGGCGATGGCGGCCGCCTCCCGCCGGTCGGTGAGGGCGCGCCCGGCTCGCAGCCACGACTTCGCGGAGGTCTTCACGCCCCACTCGGTGGTGTGCCACGCAGCGTGCGCGGCCACCCGCGCCAGGCCCGGGAGGGAGTCGACGACGGCGGGGTCGATCAACGACGGCGGGCGCGGCCGGCCGTTGCGGGGGGTCTCGTCTGGGTCCACCGTGCTCATCCTCCCTGGACGCCGAAGATCGCGAGGTGCAGGAAGCCTCCGGCGGCTCCCATGATCGCGCCGTGGGCGTACAGCATCCACTCGTCCTCCTTGATCGCCGAGCGCATCATGTCGACGAAGTCCTGCGGCGGGAGCTCCTTGGTGCGGCGGGCGACCAGGACCCGGATCTTGTCGGCCTGCTGGGCGCTGAACTCGCGGTCCCGGAACGGCGTCAGCGTGCGGCCGACCGCCTCCTTGGCGACCGAGTCGCGAATCGTGTCGAAGCGTCCCGAACCGATCGCGACCCGCAGCGCGCCCCGCGCCGGTCCCGCGGCCTGGTCGATGGCGGGACGCATGGCGGTGGCCAGCATCTGCCGCGTGCGGTCGCCGCGCGGGCCGTCGAGGAGGAAGTCGCCGATGCGTTCGAGCGTGATCACGTCGTCGGCGATGATCTTGGCGTAGACCTCCGCGGCCTCGCTCTGCCGCCGCAGGAAGAGCCCGTGCCAGCGGATGCCGAGGATGCGTCGGGGCTCGGGCGGCTCGAAGATCAGCCACATCCCGAGGGAGTTGGTGACCCAGCCGACCACGATGCCGAGCAGCGGCAGCAGGTACCACTGGTGGAAGATGCTGTCGATGATCGCGACCGGGATCCCGAGCAGGAACCCGAAGACGAAGCCGAAGCGGACCATCAGGTCGAGCTCGCGCTGTCCGAAGTCCCGGAAGATCCGCACGACCAGCTCGGGGTTCTCCTGGAAGTGGTCGATGACCATGATCTTGGGATCGAGCAGCTGGTCGATGTGGATGCCGATCTCGGTGGTCACCTGACCCACGACGCTCGGCAGCTGCGCCTGGACCCGCGAGTAGACGGCCTCCTTGACCGACTGCGGCAGGTCGTTCCACAGCCGCGGGTGCTCGGCGCTCAACACCTGGTCGACGAGGCCCGGCACCTCGGGCCGGAAGGTCTCGACGATGTGCTCGGCGATCTTCTCGGGCTCGAGCTGCTGGTAGAACTCCCCCGGCGTCCCGAGCTTGGCGATGGCCTTGTCGACCGCGATCGAGCCCATCTTGGCCGCTCGTGCGGGGATGATCCCCTGCCAGCCCAGCCCGCCCTGGAGCAGCCCGGGCACCTCCTGGACCTTGCGCGGGAGCACCGAGACCAGCTCGCGCATGCCGGGCACCGTGATGCCGCGGAAGCGGAGCGGGGCGAAGAGCATCACCAGGCCCGACCAGTTGATCGCCCAGCCGACCACGCCGGTGAAGACGGGGATCGTCAGGAAGGCGACCAGGTCGAGTCCGCGCACGTAGTCGGCCAGCAGGTCGGTCAACCAGTCCACGTCGTCACCCTTCGCCCACCCCCAGCACGGTCGGCGGCGTCCTCGCCGCCCGTGGGCAGCGTAGTGCCTGCCGTCGCTCGTCGGTCTGTTTGATGCGACACACTGTCACAGACACCTGGCCGGGCGGTTCAGAGCGCGGGGACGATCAGCGGTTGCGACGCCAGACCACGACCGAGGCGTCGGCGGTGGAGGTGCGCAGCACCGGCAGCCGGTTGGGGCCGGCCTCGGCCTGCCGGGTCGCGAGCGCCTGACGCAGGGCTGCGCGGGTGGCGTCGAGCTCGGCCTGCAGCTCGGCGTTGCGGGCCGCGAGGGCGGACGCCCGGTGCTCCATCTCGAGGATCCGGCGGACCCCCTCGATGCCGATGCCGGACGACGTCAGCTCGGCGATGGAGCGGAGCAGCTCGATGTCGCGCGGCGAGTAGCGGCGCCCACCACCCCCGGTGCGCCCGGGGGTGATGAGGCCGAGTCGCTCGTAGGTGCGCAGGGTCTGCGGGTGCAGCCCGGTGAGCTCGGCGGCGACGCTGATGACGTAGACGGCGGCCTCGGGCGCGGGGCCTTGGGCGAACGGCCCCCCGGCGCCGGCACCGCCCGCCACGTCGTCCATCACGCCTCCTCGAAGAGCGCCGCCCGGAGCGGGCGGCTCACGGTCGCCTCGCGGTAGTCCTCGACCGCACGGCGTGCGGCCTCGTCGAGGACGGCGGGCACGTGGACCTCGACCGTGGCGAGCAGGTCGCCGCGACTGCCGTCGGCCTTGGGCGCCCCCTTGCCGCGCACCCGGAAGGTGCGGCCGTTGGGGGTGCCGGCCGGGACGCGCAGCGTCACCGGGGCACCGCCGAGGGTCGGGATCTTGATCTCGGCCCCGAGCGCGAGCTCGTCGAACCCGACCGGGACGTCGATGGTGAGGTTGTCGTCCTTGCGGCCGAAGAGCCGGTGCCCCGAGACCTTGACGCTCACGTAGAGGTCGCCGGGCGGGCCGCCGTCCTCACCCGGAGCGCCCTTGCCGCGCAGACGGATCCGCTGACCGTCCTTGACCCCGGCGGGGATCCGGGCCTGGATCGTGCGGGCGGACGAGCCGCGCCCGCTGCCGTGGCAGGTCGGGCAGGGCTCGTCGTAGACGAGCTGACGGCCGGCGCAGGCCGGGCACGTCTCGTTCATCGAGAACGCGCCACCCATGCTCGCGGTGACGTAGCCCGAACCCTCGCAGGTGCTGCAGATGTGCGGGCGGGTGCCGGGCTTGCCGCCGGTTCCGGAGCACGCCGAGCAGGCGGCGTCCGAGGTCAGGCGCAGCGAGATCGTGACCCCGTCGATGGCGTCGGTGAAGCCGATCGTCGCGGACGTCTCGACATCGGCGCCCTTGCGCGGACGACGGGCCTGACGGCGCTGGCCGCCACCTCCGAAGAGGTCGCCGAACATGTCGCCGATGCCACCGCCGGAGCCGCCGGAGCCGCCGCGGTCACGCAGCAGGTCGTCGAGGTTGAAGCCGCCGCCACCTGCACCACCGAAGCCGCCGCCGTACCCGCCACCGCGCTGGGCGCCGAACCCGCCGCTGCCGTAGAGCCGGCGCATCTCGTCGTACTTCGAGCGCTTCTCGGGGTCGCCGACGACGTCGTAGGCCTCGGCGACCTTCTTGAAGGTGTCGTGCTTGGCGGAGTCGCCGGGGTGGGAGTCGGGGTGGTTCTCCTTGGCCAGCTTGCGGTAGGCCTTCTTGATGTCGGCCGCCGTGGCGTCCTTCTTCACGCCGAGCACGGCGTAGTAGTCCTGGTTCGCCCACTCGGCCTTGAAGCCGTCGCCGTTGCTGCTACCTGCCACGGGTCACCCCTCCTCTCACGTCCACGTCTCGTCCTGCTCCCACGCCGGTCTCAGCTCGCGGGCTCGGCGGTCAGCACCGGCGCGGCCCGCACGACCCGGTCACCGATCTTGTAGCCCGACTTGGCGACCACCTTCACCGTGGTGACCGTGACCTCCGGGTCGGGACCCATGCTCGACAGCGCCTCGTGGACGGTCGGGTCGAACGCCTCGCCGGGCGTGCCGAACTTGACCAGCCCCGAGGCCGCGACGGTGCGCTCGAGCTGGTCGGCGACGGTCTTCAGCCCGTCGTCCAGCTCACCGTGCTCGCGGGCGCGGTCGATGGTGTCGAGCACCTCGGTGATCGGCGCCAGCGCGGCATACGTCGCGTTCTGCTTGATCAGGTCACGATCACGCTCGACCCGGCGCTTGTAGTTGAGGAACTCCGCCTGGAGACGCTGCAGGTCGAGCGTGCGCTCCTGCAGCGCCATCGTGGTGACGGTGAGCTCGTCGGCCTCAGCGGTGTCGTCGCCGGCCTCGAGGTCCGACGGCTCCAACGGGCCGCCCTCCTCGAGCCAGTCGGAGACCTCGTCGGTGGTCGACCGACCCTCGGGCTGACCCTCGGATCGTCCCTCGGGCCGGCCGGCCGGGGCCGAGGCCCCCTCCTCCTGGAGGGGAGCCTCGACCTCGGTCTCGTTGGGCATCTCGGCCGCTGCGTCGCCGAAGCTGCCCTCGGGCCGCTCCGGCTGTGCGTCGTCGGCTGAGGTCACTTGGACTCGCCCTCGGTGCCGTCGGCGGCCGGCTCGTCGACGACCTCGGCGTCGACCACGTCGGCGTCGACGATGTCCTCGTCGGCCTCACCGGTCGCGCCCGACGCGCCACCCGCGGCGGCCTGGTCGGCCTCGGCGGCGGCATACATCGCCGCGCCCATCTTCTGGCTCGACTCGCCCAGCTTGGTCACCGCAGCGGTGATCTCCTCGCCGGACGCCTCCTCGTTCTCGAGGACCGACTTGAGGGACTCGAGGTCGGTGGTGACCTCGGTCTTGACGTCCTCGGGCAGCTTGTCGTCGTTGTCGGCGAGGAACTTCTCGGTCGTGTAGACGAGCTGCTCGGCCTGGTTGCGCGACTCGACGGCCTCGCGACGCTTGGCGTCCTCCTCGGCGTACTGCTCGGCCTCCTTGACCATCCGGTCGATGTCGTCCTTCGACAGCGCGGAGCCGCCGGAGATCGTCATCGACTGCTCGCGGCCGGACGCGGTGTCCTTGGCGGAGACGTGGACGATGCCGTTGGCGTCGATGTCGAAGGTGACCTCGATCTTCGGGACCCCGCGCGGCGCCGGGGGCAGACCGGTCAGCTCGAAGTTGCCGAGCGGCTGGTTCTGCGACCACATCTGGCGCTCGCCCTGGGCGACCTTGATCTCCACGGAGGGCTGGTTGTCGTCAGCGGTGGTGAAGACCTCGGACCGCTTGGTCGGGATCGTGGTGTTGCGCTCGATGAGGTTGGTCATCACGCCACCCTTGGTCTCGATGCCGAGGGAGAGCGGGGTGACGTCGAGGAGCAGGACGTCCTTGACCTCACCCTTGAGCACACCGGCCTGGAGCGCGGCGCCCACGGCGACGACCTCGTCGGGGTTGACGCCCTTGTTGGCCTCCTTGCCGCCGAGCAGCTCCTTGACGAGCTCGCCCACGGCGGGCATGCGGGTGGAACCACCCACGAGCACCACGTGGTCGATGTTGGAGACCGCGACGCCACCGTCCTTGAGGACGCTCTGGAACGGCGCCTTGGTGCGCTCGAGCAGGTCGGCGGTGAGCTTCTGGAACTCCGCGCGCGTCAGGCGCTCCTCGAAGTGCAGCGGGCCGGACTCGCCGTGGGTGATGTAGGGCAGGTGGATCGTGGTGTCGCTGGACGACGACAGCTCGATCTTCGCCTTCTCGGCCGCCTCCTGGAGGCGCTGCTTGGCGATCTTGTCGGCCGCGAGGTCGACGCCGTTGTTGGCCTTGAACGTCTTGACCATCCACTCGACGACCTTGTTGTCCCAGTCGTCACCACCGAGCTCGTTGTCACCGGAGGTCGCCTTGACCTCGACGACGCCCTCGCCGATCTCGAGCAGGGACACGTCGAACGTGCCGCCACCGAGGTCGAAGACGAGGATCGTCTGGTCGTCGCCCTTGTCGAGGCCGTAGGCCAGCGCGGCGGCGGTGGGCTCGTTGACGATGCGCGAGACGTTGAGGCCCGCGATCTCGCCGGCCTCCTTGGTCGCCTGGCGCTGGGCGTCGGAGAAGTAGGCCGGGACGGTGATGACCGCGTCGGTGACGGGCTCACCGAGGTAGGCCTCGGCGTCGCGCTTGAGCTTCTGCAGCACGAAGGCCGAGATCTGCTGGGGGGTGAAGTCCTTGTCGTCGATCTTCTGCTTCCAGTCCGCGCCCATGTGGCGCTTGACCGAGCGGATCGTGCGGTCGACGTTGGTGACCGCCTGGCGCTTGGCGACCTCGCCGACGAGCACCTCGCCGGACTTGGCGAAGGCCACGACCGACGGGGTGGTGCGCGCGCCCTCGGCGTTCGCGATGACGGTGGGCTCGCCGCCCTCGAGGACAGCGACGACGCTGTTCGTGGTTCCGAGGTCGATGCCGACAGCTCGTGCCATGTGTGTGTACCTCCGTGATCGGCCCGGGGTCGCGGGCGCTGGTGTCTCGCTGGATGTCTGCTCCGGGGCGGCTCGCAGGGGTCTCCCCGGGCGTCCATCCCGTATGCCAGAAAGTCTGGCAAAGAAGTTGAGTGGATTCAACTCAACTCTTCTGACAGGCCTAACCGCGGGGCGGGCGAGGTTGTTCCCGGGGCGTCACCCGGGTGCTGACCGTGCGGGCCCGGGTGGGGCCCCGGGTGCGGATGTGGCGCCCGGGTAGAGCCGCCAGCCCGCCATCCGGCGGTGCGCGAACTGCGCGTAGAAGTGGCTCGCGGCCTCGCCGGGGTCGGCGATCAGGTCCAACCGGGCCGCCCCGGTCGTCTGGAAGGTGACCACCACCAGGGCCCGGGCGATCCCGCGGCGACGGTGGTCGGGGTGCACCGCGAGAAAGCTCAGGTGCGCCTGGAGCACCCCGTCGCTCAGCGCCTGCGCCCAGCCGACCACCACTCCTTCGGTGACCGCGACGAAGGAGGTCGCTCCCGGTGCGGTGCAGATGCGTCGTACGACGTCCGGGTCGGTGACCGAGGGCCACTGGACGGTGGTGGCGAGGCGGGCCACCCCGGGAGCGTGGTCGTCCTCGAAGGGGCGCACGTCAACGGTGTCCACGCCGTCCACCCTAGGTGTGGATCAGGAGAGGCGCATCCGGACGAGCAGGGGTCGGTGGTCGCTGGTGAGCCCGCGTGGCGTGCGCTGACGGAGCAGCTCGATGCGGCCGACGCGCAGCGCGGGGGCCGCCACGTGCACGTAGTCGATGAACCGCTTGCTGGTGGGGTGGGTGGGGGCGAGGCCGGCGAAGCCGAGCACGGAGTACGACGACCGGGCGATGCCTGCGTAGGCCCTCACGATGCCGCCGTCGTTGCGCGCACGCTGGTCGGCCAGCGCCGCGATGTTGTAGTCGCCGGTCCCGACCACCCAACGACCGGGCGCCTGCTCCCAGAGCTCGGTGAGACGCTCGAGCTGACGGGCGGCGCGCTGGGCGTTCTTGGTGGTGCGCCAGGTGCCGGGGTTGTCGAGGTCCTCGACCCGCTGGGGCAGGTGGGTGTTGAGCACCGACAGCCGCTCGCCGGTGGCGCGGTCGCGCAGCGTGACGCGCAGCGCGTAGCGGGTGCCGAAGGGGTAGAGACCGTCCCCCTCGGCCACGCCGTCGGCGAGCTTGTGCAGCGCCGAGCCGACGAGGGCGAACTCGTCCTTGCGCCACGACACGGCCAGCTCACGGGCGCCCTTGGTGGCGACGTACCGCTTGGTGGCCCAGCCGTCCTGCACGAGGCGCTGGTAGACCGGCCCGTTGGAGAAGCCCTCCTGCCAGCCGATGACCGAGACCGCGTCGCGGGCGGTCAGCGCGAGCGCGTCCGCGGTGGCCTCGGCCGTGGTGAGGTCGACGTACTGGTTGAACGTCGCGACCCCGATCGTGCGGGGCCTGATCGGCTCGGCCTGCTTCTTCGCGGGCGCGGTCGACTTCTTCACCTCCGGCGCCGGGACGCCGTCGATGCGCGGGGACGCGGTCGGCGGCGCGGTCGACTCCGCGACCGGCTCCGCGGCCGGGGTGGAGGTCGGCTCGGACGCCGACAGCACCGCCGTCGCCGGGCGGGCGAGGTCCGGGTCGCCGGCATCGGCATGGCTGATCGCGGGCGCGACGATCAGGCCCAGCACCGTGGCGGCGATGAGCAGCGGCGGGGGGCCGGCCCAGCGAGGCACAGTCGGCTCCTTGCGCGGTCGGCAGAGGACAGGTCGGTGCACGACGCTAGCGGCGCGGCGCGCCGAGGTCGGGGATCTACCCGGCGGGTCGGCTGCCGAGTACGCCGAGCTCGCGGATCAGCGCAGCGGTCGCCGGCACCGCCTCGGCACCCGCCCGGTGCACGAGTCCGAGGTGTCGACGACCGAGCTCGGCCAGCTCGACGACCTGCACGTCGGGGTGCCGGTAGGCCGCCAGCGCCGAGGCGGGCAGCACGGTGACCCCGAGGCCGCGCGCCACGAGGTTCTGCACGACGACGTAGTCGTCGGTCGTGTGCCGGAGCCGGGGCGCGAACCCCGCGCGCTCGCAGCACTCGACGAGGTGGCCCCGGCACCGCACACAGCCACCGATCCACTCGGCCTCGGCCAGCTCGGCCAGCCCCGCGGGTGCGGGTCCGTGGCGCGCCACCACCAGGTCGACCCCCTCGTCCCCGAGCAGGTGCCACGTCAGCGCACCCAGGTCGGCCGGCGGTCCGTCGTAGCCGAAGACGAGAGCCAGGTCGGCGTCGCCCGCCAGCACGGCCGCCATCGCCTCGGGCGGCTCGGCCTCGCTGAGGCTCACGGCGACCTCCGGGTGTCGCTCGGCCAACGCCGCGAACGCCGAGGGCACCAGCGTTGCGGCCGCGGACGGGAAGGCGACCAGGCGCACCTGTCCGCCGCGCAGCTGCGCATGGGCCGCGAGCTCCTCGTCGGCGGCGTGCAGCTCGGCGGCGATCACGTCGGTGCGACGCAGCAGCGCGCGACCGGTCTCGGTGAGGGTGGTGCCGCCCGGACCGCGCAGCAGCAGCGGACCACCGGCCTCGCGCTCGAGGCGAGCCAGGTGCTGGCTCACGGCCGGCTGCGTCCAGCCGAGCTCCCGTGCCGCGGCGCTGATCGACCCCGCGCGAGCGACCTCGCGGAAGATCAGGGCACGACGTACGTCAAGGGGCACCCGACCAGTATCACCCAAGCCGTGCTTATGGGTCGCCCTAGGAAGTCGGGGATTCCTTGGACCGCCGCACGCCGACACCCTGGAGCCATGAAGACGATCGGGCTCATCGGCGGCATGTCCTGGCATTCCACCGAGGCCTACTACCGGCGCATCAACGAGCAGGTGGCCGCGCGCCTCGGCGGCCACTCGTCGGCGCGCATCTCGCTGCAGTCCCTCGACTTCGCCGAGATCCGCGACTGCCAGGTGCGCGGCGACTGGGACGGCTCGGCCCGCCTGCTCGCCGAGGCAGCGGTGCGCTGCGAGGCCGGCGGCGCCGACCTCGTCGCGCTGTGCACCAACCTGATGCACAAGAACTTCCCGGCCCTCGAGGCCGCGCTGAGCGTGCCCGCCGTCCACATCGCCGACGCCGTGGCCGCGGTGGCCCGGCGCGAGGGCTGGACGACGCTCGGTCTCCTCGGCGCCCGGTGGGTGATGGAGGAGACCTTCTACGCCGAGCGTCTCGCCGAGCACGGCATCTCGGTCGTGGTCCCCGACGGCGACGGCCGCACCCTGGTCGACCGGGTGGTCTTCGACGAGATCACCCAGGGCCGCTTCGTCGAGGCGTCGCGGGCGGCGTACGTCGAGATCATGCGCGACCTCGCAGGTCGCGGTGCCGACGCCGTGGTGCTGGCCTGCACCGAGATCGGGCTCCTGGTCTCGCCCGAGCAGGCACCCCTGCCGGTGATCGACTCCGCCGTCGCGCACGCCGACCTGATGGTCGACCTTGCCCTGGGCGGCTCCCGCGAGGGCCCGCTGGCCGCCGCGTGCGGTATTCCCGTCCACGGGTGATCATCGGCACGCCCTCCTCGCCTCCACGGGGGTTGGGTGGGGCCCCGGCGCGTGGTTGTGTCGAGGAATGGCTACGCACAGCACCGTCCCGCGCATCGCGCTCAACAACCAGACCACGATCCCGCAGCTCGGCTTCGGGGTCTTCCAGGTCCCGCCCGAGCAGACCGCCGACACCGTGACGAAGGCGTTCGAGGTCGGCTACCGCCACATCGACACCGCTCAAATGTACGGCAACGAGCAGGAGGTCGGGGTCGCGATCGCGAACGCCGACATCCCCCGCGACGAGCTCTACGTGACGAGCAAGCTCAACAACGGCTTCCACGCCCCGGACGACGCCCGCCGCGCCTTCGACGACACGATGGCCAAGCTCGGCCTCGACCAGATCGACCTGTTCCTCATCCACTGGCCGCTGACCGCCGTGGACCCGGACCTCTACGTCGAGACCTGGAAGACGATGGCGGAGTTCGTGGCCGACGGCCGCGCGCGCTCCATCGGCGTCTCGAACTTCCAGCCCGCCCACCTCGACCGCCTCGTGCAGGAGACCGGCGTGATCCCGGCGGTCAACCAGATCGAGGTGCACCCCTACTTCGCCAACGAGGAGGCCCGCGGGGCCTCGCTGCGCCACGGCATCGAGATCGAGGCCTGGTCGCCGATCGCGCAGGGCGCGGTGCTGGACGACGAGGTCATCGGCAAGATCGCCGCGGCCCACGGCAAGTCGCCGGCCCAGGTCACCCTGCGCTGGCACGTCGAGCGCGGCGACATCGTCTTCCCCAAGTCGATGAGCGCCGAGCGGATGGCGGAGAACTTCGACATCTTCGACTTCGAGCTCTCCGTCGACGAGGTCGCCGAGATCACGGCGCTCGACCGCGGCGAGGACGGCCGCCGGGGTCCCAACCCGGACACGTTCGACTACGTCCCCGACTGACCGCCCGGCAGCTCGAGGTAGCGCGTGAGGGCCTCGGCCACGAGGTCCTCACGCGTGCGCCCGGTCAGCCGAGCACGCTCGTCCAGCGCTGCGGCCAGCGAGTCGTCGAGCGCCACCGCCCGGCTCGTCGCCGTCCGGTCGGGCAGGCTCGGGTCCTGGCCCGCGACGCGGCCGGCCACCCGGCCGAAGGCACCGAGCGCGATGGCCACCACCGTGCCGAGCACGTCGAGGATCGCGACGATGCCGATGGCGCGCCACAGGACGTCACCCTCGCCCCCGAGGATCGCCGCCGAGACCAGGACTGCCAGCAGCCCGGCGAGCACCAGGGTCACCACGAGGAGCACCCGCAGGGTCTCCCGGGCGCCGGTGAGCACCAGCAGGAGCGAGGCCTGCGCCAGCGTCGCGGCCAGCACCACCCCGACGCCGAACGTCCGCAGCACCTCGTCGTCGGCACCGAGCAGGTCGTCGGACCAGATCAGCACCAGCGCGGTGACCAGGGGCACCAGCACCGTCACCCCGCCGGCGATGCCCACGCGCTCGTACGGCGTGCCGCCGGTGGCGAGGTAGCAGAGCACCGCGACGCTCGAGACCCCCACCGCCATCGTGGTGGCCAGCACCCGACCCTGACCCTCGCCGAAGTCGCCGCTGCCGAGCAGCGCGAGGACGCCGAGCAGCGCGGCGACCGAGAACGAGCCGATGGTGACGAGGACGACGAGGCGGCGCAGCGATCCGGAAGAGGTCATGGAGCCACTGTGTCCTGCCCGGGCGTGGGACGCGTGAGTATCGATGCTCAAGGCGCCCCACCCCGGGCGCCGTGCGTCACGGCCCGAGCGCCCGGCCCCACGTGTCGAGCAGACCGGCGAGACGGTTGCGCTCGGCGGGAGACAGGCCACTCAGCAGGCGGTGCTCGTTGGCCACGTGCTGCTCGACGAGGTCGTCCACCAGCGCGAGGCCGTCCGCGGTCAGCCGTACCCGCCGCGAGCGGGCGTCGTCGTCGTCGATCCGCCGCTCGACGAGGCCCAGCGCCACCAGGCGGTCGACCCGCTTGGTCACCGCGCCCGACGTGACCATCCCCGAGGCCGCGAGGTCGCCCGGCGTCAGCTCGTACGGCGCGCCGGCGCGCCGGAGCGTGGCCAGGACGTCGAAGTCGCCGTCCCCGAGACCTGCGGCGGCGAAGACGACGCCGATCTCGCGATCGAGGACCGCCGCCAGCCGGTGGAGGCGACCGATGACCCCCATCGGCGAGACGTCGAGGTCGGGCCGCTCCCGGTTCCACTGAGCGATGATCCGTCCCACGTGGTCAGGTTCGGCGGCCATGCGGTGGAATATATCTTACCGAGAAGGTAGTTTCTCTTCCGTGGAAACAAACGTCGTCCGTGCGCTCGCGCTCACCGCCGTCGCGCCCGCCGCCTGGGGTACGACGTACCTGGTCACCGAGGCCTTCCTCCCGCCCGACCGCCCCCTGTTCGCCGCGCTCGTGCGGGCCCTGCCGGCCGGCCTGGTGCTCCTGGCGGTGCGCCGGACCCTCCCGCACGGCGAGTGGTGGTGGAAGTCCGCGATCCTGGGGACCCTGAACTTCGGCCTCTTCTTCCCCCTGATCTTCCTCTCGGCCTACCGTTTGCCGGGTGGCCTGGCCGCGACCGTGCAGGCCACGCTGCCTCTCGCCGTGATGGCGCTGGCGTGGCCGGTGATCCACGAGCGACCGGCGGCGACGCGGGTGGTCGCGGCGCTCGTCGGACTCAGCGGCGTCGCACTGCTGGTGCTCCGCTCACCCGAGGGCCTGGACCTGGTCGGCCTGCTCGCCGCCTTCGCGTCCGTGGTCGTCGCCGGCCTGGGGTCGGTGCTCGTCAAGAAGTGGCGGGACCCGGCGGATCCGCACGGCCCCCGCGTCGCCATGCTGGACCTGGTCTCCTGGCAGCTGGTCATCGGCGGACTGGTGCTGGTCCCGGTGGCCCTCGTCGTCGAGGGCGCCCCTCCGCCGATCGATGCCGCGGCCGTCGGCGGGTTCCTGTGGATCGGGGTCGTCGGGACCGTCCTCGCCTACGCCTGCTGGTTCCACGGGCTCAGCGTGCTGCCGGCGGGATCCGTCGCCCTGGTCGGGCTGCTCAACCCCGTGGTGGCGACCCTGCTGGGTGTCGCCTTCGCCGCCGAGCTGTTCGGTGTCGCCCAGGCGCTCGGCATGGCGCTGGTGATCGCGGGCGTGCTGGGCGGTCAGCTCAGGCTCGACCCGGCCGGGTCCCGCCGGTCGACCCTCGCGCGGGTCAGCCGATCTGGACCTTGATCTCGTTGGACGCCTCACCGGTGTCGGTGTCGATCACGCGGAACCGGTTGAGCCCGGTGTTGCCGGTCTGGATGAAGGTCGAGAACCGCCCGCCGCTGACCGACGCCGTCACGGGGAAGTCGCCCCAGGACCCGTTCTCGAACTGCTGCACCCGCAGGATCGCTCCTTCACCGGCCGGGTAGTCGCCGGTGAGGTCGATCGGCTCCATCGGCCCGACCGCGGTCTGGGCGGCACTGAGCGAGATGAGGCGGATGGGCGTCGGCTTCGGGGTGGGCTTGCTCTTCTTGGTCGGCCTGGTCGTCTCGGGACCGCCGGGGAGCGTGATGTAGGGCGTGCCCGGCGCCTCGGTCTCCGAGGGCTTGGGCAGGAACAGCGTCTCCTGGACCGACCCGCCGGTGTCGATGACGCCGTCGTCGGAGAACCCGAGCGCCCGGCTGCCGATCATCGCCGCGACGCCGACGACTCCGGCCACCACGGCCACGACGGCGACGAGCGCCACCAGGCCGGCCAGGACCGGGTGCTCCTTGCGGGGACCCTCGGGGTGGGCTCGCTGGAGCTTGTCGCTGATCACGCTGCCATTGTCACTGGCACGGTCGCTCGAGCCAAACGGTCGGGGGTGCCGAGCGCCCCCGTCCCGCCTCTCACCGCGGCGAGAGGATGACCACCGGGATCACCCGGTCGGTCGTCTCCTGGTAGGTGGCGAAGTCGGCGTACAGGTCGACCAGCATCGGCCACAACCGGTTCCGCTCGTCGGGGTCCGCCACGCGCGCCCGGACGTCGCGACGCCCTCCGCGCAGGTGCACCGTGGTGTCGGGCGTGGTCCGCAGGTTGGCCACCCACTGGGGGTTCTTGGGCAGCCCGCCCTGCGAGCCGACCACGACCAGGTCGGCGCCGTCCTCGAGGTAGAGCAACGGCGTGGTGAACGTGGTGCCGGACTTGCGACCGACATGGTCGAGCAGCAGCGTCGGGACGGGGTTCTTCCAGCCGGCGCCGATGCGCCACGTGCTGCCGATGCGACCGTTGCTCAGGCGGAAGACCTTGACCTGCGCCTTGGCGCCGTACTTGATGATCTTCGCGGTCGCCGGGCTGGCGAGCGCCTTCTTGCGCTTCTCGATCTCGGCAGCGCTGAGAGTGCCGGGGGTGCCGGACTCGGAGGGCGTTCCCGCCATCACAGGCCTCTCTTCCAGACGACGTGTTCGTGCAGCCTACGGCTGCGCCAGCCGTCGGCCGTGCGGACCATCTCGTGGTGGTACATCCCGCCGATCTCGACGATCTTCTCGCCACCCTCGCCGTCGTGCATCGGCATCGGGTTGTCGAAGTAGGCCACGACCGCGGCGGCGTCGGCGCCGTCGAAGACGACCTCGACCTGGCCGATCGTGTGCATCCGGCGCGGGAAGAAGGCGGGCAGCATCTCGGCCAGCCACGGCTTCACCTCGGCGTAGGAGGCGTGGATGCCCCCGGACTCGGTGTAGTCGATGTCGGCGTCGGGGGTGAAGACCGTGTCGAGCCGGTCCCACTCCCCCGTGTCGATGCCGCGGGTGTAGCGCGTGACGACGTCGGCGATCTCGAGCCGGTCGCTGATCTCCTGGAGGTCCACAGGGTGAACTCTGGCACAAAACTGGAACACGTTCTATATTTCGACGAGCTCGACAACCGAAAGGCTCCAGATGAGGTTCTCCTACGCCGAGGCGATGACGCAGGCGTCGTACTACGCCCCGCTCGCCCAAGCCGCCGAGGCGGCCGGCTACACGTCGATGACGGTCGCCGACAGCCTGATCTACCCCAAGGAGTCGGACTCGAAGTACCCCTACACCGACACCGGCGACCGGGCGTTCCTCGAGGGCAAGGAGTTCATCGAGACGATGATCCTCTGCGCCCACATCTTCGCGCAGACCACGACGTTGCGCCTGACGCCGTTCGTGCTCAAGCTGCCGATCCGCCCGCCGGTGCTCGTCGCCAAGCAGGCCTCGTCGCTCGCCTTCCTCTCGGGCAACCGGCTCGGGCTGGGCGTCGGGCTCTCGCCGTGGCCCGAGGACTTCGACGCCCTCGGCGTCGACTGGGCGCGGCGCGGCAAGCGGATGGACGAGTGCATGGACATCCTCAAGGGCCTCACCACCGGCGAGTACTTCTCCTACTCCGGCGAGTTCTACGAGGTCGAGGAGCTCAAGCAGTGCCCCGGCGCGACGAAGCCCGTGCCGCTGCTCGTCGGTGGTCACGCGGACGCCGCCCTGCGGCGCGCCGTACGCAAGGGTGACGGTTGGATGCACGCGGGCGGTGACGGCGAGGAGCTCGACCGGCTGCTCACGCGCCTGGCCGAGATCCGCAAGGAGGAGGGCGACACCCGCGACGACTTCGAGGTGCACGTGATCTCCTACGACGCCTACACCCTCGACGGGATCAAGCGGCTCGAGGACAAGGGCGTCACCGACTGCATCGTCGGGTTCCGGATCCCCTACATCATGGGTCCGGACACCGAGCCGCTGCAGAAGAAGGTCGACGCGCTCAACTCCTACGCCGACACCATCATCAGCAAGGTGGACGGCTGACATGGGCGAGAGCCGCTCGCTGGACCTGACCAAGCCGCTCCAGGACGCGATCGCCGAGGCCGAGGAGCTGATCGCCAACGCGCCGTTCATCAAGACCGAGGCCGACCGGCTCGAAGGCTACGACTACCTCGCCGGGCGTATCCGGATGGCGATGCAGATGGCCTTCGACCACGACCTCGACCGGCCGCTGTTCATCAACCCCACCCACCAGTTCTCCCGCCAGGGCCTCGACAACCCCGACGCGATCTACTTCAACGCCTACCTCCGCGAAGGCGTGACCTACGTGATCCGCGGCCGGCGCGGCACCAGCGCCGACCTGTCGTTCCAGGTGATGGGCGGTTCCTACTCCGCCGACTCGGCCGCCACCTCGCTGATGGCCTTCGACGACCGCGAGCTCGACATCGCCGACGACGGCACGTTCGAGTTCACCTACACCGCCGAGCCCGGGGCGAAGACCCTGATCGTGCGTGAGGTCTTCTGCGACTGGGACACCGAGGAGCGCGGCACGCTGACCATCGAGCGCCCCGACACCCTCGGCCGGCCGGCCAAGGCCCTGAGCGAGAAGACGCTGGCCAAGCG
>JBFJKO010000007.1:0-19572 GCA_041634935.1 Nocardioides sp. | reverse complement strand
GAGGCGCCGTCGTACATCTGCTGGGGCCACAACAACCGCTCCGCGATGGTGCGGGTGCCGATGTACAAGCCGCTCAAGGGCGCCTCCACCCGCGTCGAGGTGCGCACCATCGACGCCGCCTGCAACCCCTACCTGGCGTTCGCGGCGGTGCTCGCGGCCGGGATGAAGGGCATCGAGGAGGGCTACGAGCTGCCGCGCGAGGCCGAGGACGACGTCTGGTCGCTGTCCGAGCGCGAGCGCAAGGCGCTGGGCATCGACCCGCTGCCCAAGAGCCTGCACGACGCCATCGAGATCGCCGAGAACTCCGAGCTCCTCGCCGAGACCCTGGGCGAGAACGTCTTCGACTTCTTCCTGCGCAACAAGCGCGCCGAGTGGGACGAGTACCGCGGTCAGGTGTCGGCCTTCGAGCGTGACCAGATGCTGCCGGTCCTCTGACACCGACCTCGATGATCACCGAAGGGAGGCGCCCGGTGGCTGCTCACGTGCTGGTCGTCCAGCACCAGGACTCGTGCCCGCCCGCCCTGATCGGTGAGTGGCTCGTCGCGGCCGGCCTGGTCCTCGACGTGCGCCGTCCCGACCTCGGCGAGGCGCTGCCCGACGACCTCACGAGCCACGACGCGCTGCTGGTGCTCGGGGGAGCGATGGACGCCGTCGACGAGGCCGGCCACCCGTGGCTGGCCGCGACCGTCGCGCTGCTCGCCCGCGCCGTCGCCGAGGGGGTGCCGACCTGGGGCGTGTGCCTGGGCCACCAGCTGCTGGCCCGGGCCTGCGGTGGCGTCGTCGACCGCAACCCACGGGGCCGACAGGTGGGCGTGCTCACGATGGGCTGGACCCCCGACGCGGCCGACGACGCGCTGGTCGGACCGCTCGCCACGTCGGCCGTGGCGTCGCGGTGCCTGCAGTGGAACCAGGACATCGTCGTCGAGGTGCCCCCGACCGCGGTCGTGCTGGCGCGGACGGCGGCCGACGAGCCCCAGGTGGTGCGGTTCGCGTCGCGGGCCTGGGGGGTGCAGGCCCACCCGGAGGCCGGCCCCGAGCTCGTGAGCCAGTGGGCCGACGAAGCCGACTCCGACGTGGCCTCCGACCGCGCTCGTCAGGTGCTCGGCGAGCTCGCCGCCGCCGCTCCCGAGCTGAGCAGCACCTGGCGGCCCGTGGCTGACGCCTTCGCCGCGCTGGTGGTGCAGTCGGCCCACACCGCCCAGACAGTCCGGACGAGGGCCGAGCGCGGGCTGGCGCTGCGGTGATCTCGACAGGAGCGCTCGCCCGCCACGGGTTCTCCGACGCCGAGCGCGCGCTCGCGTCGCTCTCGGCGCTGGGCTCGCTGGCGGACCCGCTCGTGGCCTACCTGGGTCGGACCGCCGACCCCGACGAGGCACTCGTGTGGCTCGAGCGGCTGCTCGACGCCGTCGACGACCGCGACGAGCTGCTGGCCGCCCTCGACGACGACGAGGGCACCGCGATGCGGCTGCTGAGCGTGATCGGCGCGAGCGAGGCGCTGGCCCACCATCTCACCCGCCACCCCGACCACTGGCGTGAGCTCCAGGACCCGACGATGGGGTCCACGCGACCGGCTGCGTACGCCGTCCGCGAGGGGTTGATGCGCTCCGTCGGGGCCGATCCCCACGCCGACTTCCCGGTCGCCACGGTCCCCGACGCCGAGGCGCTCGACGCCCTGCGGGTCGAGTACCGCCGGGTGCTGCTCCGGCTCGCGGCCCGCGACCTGGCGCACGACCTGGGGGTCGACGACGCCGCCGCCGAGCTCTCCGACCTCGCCGCCGGCACGCTCGACGCGGCGCTCGCGGTGGCCCGCGCCCGGGTCGGCGACGACGCCGCGATCGCGCGACTCGCGGTGGTGGCGATGGGTAAGTGCGGCGGCCACGAGCTCAACTACGTCTCCGACGTCGACGTCATCTTCCTGCACGCCGCGGCCGACCCCGAGCGCCAGGACGACCCGGCGGTGCTGCGGGTCGCGACCCGGCTGGCCAGCCACCTCATCCAGGTCTGTGGCGATCAGACCGGGGAGGGCACCATCTGGCCGGTCGACGCGGCGCTGCGCCCGGAGGGCAAGGCGGGCCCGCTGACGCGCACCCTGGCCAGCCACCAGGGCTACTACGAGCGCTGGGCCAAGCCCTGGGAGTTCCAGGCGCTGCTCAAGGCCCGGCCGGTGGCCGGTGACCTCGCGCTGGGCCGCGAGTTCGTGGCCATGGTCCAGCCGATGGTGTGGACCGCCGTGCAGCGCGAGGGCTTCGTGCCCGAGACCCAGGCGATGCGCCGACGGGTCATCGACCACATCCCCGCCAAGGAGGTCGACCGGCAGATCAAGCTCGGTCCCGGCGGCCTGCGCGACGTGGAGTTCGCCGTCCAGCTGCTCCAGATGGTCCACGGCTACGCCGACGAGCGCATCCGTCAACCCACGACGCTCAGCGCCCTGTCGCAGCTCTCGCGGCTCGGCTACGTCGGTCTCGACGACGGCGAGTCGTTGCACGAGGCCTACAGCTTCCTGCGCACCCTCGAGCACCGCCTGCAGCTGCACCGGATGCGCCGCACGCACGTGGTGCCCGAGGACGACGCCTCGCTGCGACGTCTCGGCCGCAGCCTCGGCTTCCGCACCGAGCCGGCCGTGACGCTCGTGAAGGTCTGGCAGCACCACCGCCGCGAGGTGCGGCGACTGCACGAGAAGCTCTTCTACCGCCCGCTGCTCAACTCGGTCGCGCGCGTGCAGACCGACGAGCTGCGGCTGTCGTCGGAGGCGGCCGGCACCCGACTCGCCGCGCTCGGCTACGCCGACCCCAAGGCCGCCCTGCGCAACCTCGAGTCGCTCACGAGCGGGGTCAGTCGCACCGCAGCGATCCAGCGGGCCCTGCTCCCGGGGCTGTTGAGCTGGTTCGCGGAGGGCCCCGACCCCGACGCCGGGCTCTTCGGCTTCCGCCGCATCAGCGAGCGGCTCGGGTCGACGCCGTGGTACCTCAAGACCCTGCGCGACGAGGGCTCGGTGGCCGAGCGGCTGGCTCACCTGCTGTCGACGTCGCGCTACGTCACCGGGCTGCTCGAGGTCGAGCCGGCCGGGGTGCGGATGCTCGCCGAGGACCTGGTGCCGATGTCGGGCGAGGCGATCATCGAGGAGATGCGCTCCACCGCCGGGCGGCGCGACGACCTCGACCAGGCCCTGCGGGCGGTGCGCGCCGTACGACGTCGCGAGCTGCTGCGCGTCTCGGCGGGCGACGTGCTGGGGCTCGTCGAGGTGGCCGACGTGGGAGCCGCGCTCAGCCGGATCACCGACGCGACGCTGGAGGCGGCCCTGGAGGTCGCCGGCCGTCGCGTGCGGGAGCAGAAGAAGCTCGACGAGGCCCCGACCCGGATCGCGATCGTGGCGATGGGCCGCTACGGCGGCTTCGAGCTCTCCTACGGCAGCGACGCCGACGTGCTCTTCGTGCACGTGCCCGAGGACGGCGCCGACCCCCACGTCGCGAGCACCTATGCGACCGCGGTCGCCAACGAGGTGCGCAACCAGCTGGCCAAGCCCGGCGCCGACCCTGCGCTGCAGGTCGACGCGGACCTGCGCCCGGAGGGCAAGCAGGGGGCGCTGGTGCGCACCCTCGACTCCTACGCCGCCTACTACGCGCGCTGGTCGATGGTGTGGGAGGCCCAGGCGCTGCTGCGGGCCGACGCCGCCGTCGGCGACCCCGAGGTGTGTCGACGCTTCACCGAGCTCATCGACCCGTTGCGCTATCCCGCCGACGGGCTCACCGACGACGACATCCTCGAGGTGCGCCGCATCAAGGCGCGCGTCGACAACGAGCGGCTGCCCAAGGGCGCCGACCCGCACCTCAACCTCAAGCTGGGGCGCGGGGGACTGGCCGACATCGAGTGGACGATCCAGCTGCTCCAGATGCGCTACGCGGCCGAGGTCGAGGACCTGCGCACGCCCCGCACGCTCCCCGCGGTCGCGGCAGCTGCCGCGGCCGGACTCCTCGACGAGCACGACGCCGAGGTGCTCTGCGACGCGTGGCGCTCGGTGAGCCGGGTGCGCAACGCGGTCGCGCTGGCGCGGGGCAAGGGGGCCGACCAGCTGCCGCGGGACGCGCGCGAGCGAGCGGCGGTGGCCGCCATCCTCGGCTACCCCGCCGGGTCGACCGACGAGATGGTGAACGACCACCTGCGTATCACCCGCCAGGCGCGCGCCGTCGTCGATCGTGTCTTTTGGTGAGGGTTTCTTGAGGATTCCTTGAGGCGGAGCAGGCAGGGTCTGGATGTAGCCGCACCATGCTGGAGCCGATGGCGACACCAGCAGCACCGATCCGACGTCGATCCGACGCACATGGGGGGAGGACACGATGACCGTCTTCGACAGGACCGCCGTACGACGGCTGGAGAGCGACACACAGAGCCCGGAGTTCGTGCACTCCTTGCTGACGACCTACCGCCGGATGCTCGACGAGCGGGTCGGGCGCATCCGCGACGCCCTCGACCAGGGGGACGTCGACCGGGCGCTCGACGCCGCGCACAGCCTGCGCGTCTCCTCGATCATGACGGGGCTGAGCGAGACGGCCGAGGTCGCCTCCGGGGTCACCGAGGCCCTGCGGGCCGGTGACCTGGGCAGCGCGCGCGAGCACGGCATCCTGCTCCCGGCCGCCGCCGAGCGTGCCTCGGCGGCCCTCGGCGACTACCTCGACGAGGACGTCCCCGCTCAGGAGTCGACCGACTCCATCCGGTAGCCCACGCCCCGCACCGTGCGGATGTGGCGACCCTCGCCGGAGTCGCCCTCGAGCTTGCGCCGCAGGTTGCCGATGTGGACCTCGACGAGGTGGGTGTCGCTGGCCCAGTCGGTGCCCCAGACCGAGCGCAGCAGCGCCTCGCGGGTCCAGACGCGGGCGGGGGTGCGCATGAGCTCGGCGAGCAGGTCGAACTCGGTCCGCGTGAGAGCGAGCTCGACCGTGCCGTTGAAGGCGCGCCGTCCGTCGACGTCCACACGGAGCCGGCCGTGCTCGAGCACCTCGTGGTCGGGCACCGCCACCGGCTGCTGCGAGGCGACGGCGCCGACGCCGCGACGCGGACGGCGGAACAGGGCGTTGACCCGCGCCTTGAGCTCGCGCACGCTGAACGGCTTGGACAGGTAGTCGTCGGCCCCGGTCTCCAGCCCGAGCAGGCGGTCGATCTCGTCGTCACGCGCGGTGATCATGATGATGTAGGCGTCGGCGAACTCGCGGATCCGACGGCAGGTCTCGATGCCGTCGATGCCGGGCAGGCCCACGTCGAGGGTGATCAGGTCGGGGTCGAAGGTGCGGACCGCCTCGATGCCGGCCAAGCCGGAGTCGACCGCCATCACGTCGAAGCCCTGGGTGCTGAGGGTGAACTCGATCAGCGCGCGCACGTCGTCGTCGTCCTCCACGACGAGGGCGCGGCGTTCTTCTGGGGACTCCTGAGGCACGACGCGGAGTCTGCCAGACGCATGGTCGTCGGTCAGGGGGCCTCGGGATGCGGCCGGTGGTGCGTCGTACGTCACACCGGCTCACTGTCCACCGACACCTTCCCGAAACACGCCTGTCATGCAGCGCTCCTACCGTCGCCGGAAGGTCGACACCCGAGGTCGACGCTCGATCGAGGGAGAAGTCGCTCATGTCTGCCAACACCGTCCGCCTCCAGGCCATCGCTGCAGTCGAGGCGGCCACGCCGCCGCCGTTCAGCTTCGACCCCGGCGAGGAGCCGGGCTCGGTCTTCGGCTCCAACGTCTTCAGCCTCACCGTCATGCAGAAGCGGCTGCCGAAGAACGTCTACAAGTCGGTCCTCTCGACGATCGAGAGGTCGACCCCGCTCAACCCCGACGTGGCCGACGCGGTCGCCTCGGCGATGAAGGACTGGGCGCTGGAGAAGGGCGCCACCCACTACGCCCACGTGTTCTACCCCCTGACCGGTCTGACCGCGGAGAAGCACGACAGCTTCCTCGACCCGGTCGGCGACGGCACGGCGTTCGCATCGTTCTCGGGCAAGACACTGATCCAGGGCGAGCCGGACGCGTCGTCCTTCCCCAACGGCGGGCTGCGCAACACCTTCGAGGCGCGCGGCTACACCGGCTGGGACGTGATGAGCCCGGCCTACGTGCTGGAGAACCCCAACGGCAACACCCTGTGCATCCCCACCATCTTCATCTCGATGACCGGTGAGGCCCTCGACCACAAGACGCCGGTGCTCCGCTCGCAGCAGGCGATGTCGGTGCACGCCAAGCGCGTGCTCACGCTCTTCGGCCACGAGGAGCCCGACAACGTCGTGGCCTACTGCGGTCCCGAGCAGGAGTACTTCCTCGTCGACAGCCACTTCTTCCTGGCTCGGCCCGACCTGCTCAACGCCGGTCGCACCCTCTTCGGCGCCAAGCCGCCCAAGGGCCAGGAGTTCGACGACCACTACTTCGGCGCCATCCCCGAGCGCGTGCTCGGCTTCATGATGGACACCGAGCGCGAGCTCTTCAAGCTCGGCATCCCGGCCAAGACCCGTCACAACGAGGTCGCGCCCGGCCAGTTCGAGGTGGCGCCGATGTTCGAGCGCGCCAACGAGGCCTCCGACCACCAGCAGCTGCTGATGACGACCTTCAAGTCGGTCGCCAAGAAGCACGGCATGGAGTGCCTCTTCCACGAGAAGCCGTTCGCCGGGGTCAACGGCTCGGGCAAGCACGTCAACTTCTCGCTCGGCAACTCCGAGCTCGGCAGCCTCCTGGTGCCCGGCGACAACCCGCACGACAACGCCCAGTTCCTCGTCTTCTGCGCCGCGGTCATCCGCGCGGTCCACAAGTACGGCGGTCTGCTGCGTGTCTCGGTCGCCTCGGCGTCCAACGACCACCGCCTCGGTGCCAACGAGGCGCCGCCGGCGATCATCTCGATCTTCCTCGGCGACCAGCTCGCCGACGTCTTCGACCAGATCGCCAAGGGCGGTGCCACCCGCTCGAAGGACAAGGGCACGCTCATCATCGGCGTCGACACGCTGCCCGACCTCAACAAGGACCCGGGCGACCGCAACCGCACGTCGCCGTTCGCGTTCACGGGCAACCGCTTCGAGTTCCGCGCGCCGGGCTCGCAGCAGACCGTCGCCGGCCCCATGGTCATGATCAACACGATCATGGCCGAGGCGCTCGACTACTGCGCCACGTCGCTGGAGACCGCCGTCGCCGCCGGCACCGACTTCAACGAGGCCGTGCAGACCCTGCTGGCCGACATCGTCTCGCAGCACGGCGCGGTCATCTTCAACGGCAACGGGTACTCCGACGAGTGGCCGGTCGAGGCCGAGCAGCGCGGGCTGAAGAACCTGCGCACGACCGTCGACGCCCTGCCCGAGCTGATCACCCCCGAGGCGATCGAGCTCTTCAGCACCTACGGCGTCTTCAACGAGGGCGAGGCGCACAGCCGCTACGAGGTCGGCTGCGAGCAGTACATCCTCACCGTCGCGGTCGAGGCGAACCTGACCCTCGAGATGGGCGCGACCACGATCCTGCCGGCCGCGCTGCGCTACCAGACCGAGCTCGCCTCGAACGTCGCGGCGCTCAAGGCCGCCGGGGTCGAGGCCGACCTCTCGTCGCTGCAGCAGGTCAGCGCACCGATCGCGGCGCTCCGCGCGGGTCTGGCCACCCTGGCCGACGCCATTGCGCACGAGCACGCCGAGGAGTCGATCGAGGCGGCTGCCTACATGCGCGACTCCGTGCTGCCGGCCATGGCCGCGGTGCGCGAGGCCGCCGACGAGCTCGAGGGTCTCGTGGCCGACGATCTGTGGTCGCTGCCGACCTACCAGGAGATGCTCTACATCCTCTGATCTCGCACCCACGCGTGCCGGGGCGCCGGGCCGTCGCACCCTTCGGGGTACGGCGGCCCGCCGTCGTTCAGGCGGGCGCGGGCGTGATCGGCAGGTCGACCCGGACCGTGAGCCCGCCGCCGGGAGTGGGGACGGCGCGGACGGTGCCGCCGTGCGCCTCCACGATGCGTCGGCACGTGGCCAGGCCCATGCCGGAGCCGGTCACCCCGCCGGAGTCGTCGCCGCGCACGAACGGCTCGAAGACGCGCTCCTGCTCGTGCGCAGGCACCCCGATGCCGTGGTCGACGACCTCGAGCTGCCAGGAGCGTGGGCCGGACCGCGCGGTCAGCTCGATCCGAGGCGGCTCCCCGGGGCGGTGGTACTTGGCGGCGTTGGCGAGCAGGTTCTGCACGACGATCCGCAGCTGCACCGGGTCGGCCTCGACGTCGTCGAGCCCGTCGAGCCCGTCGGGGTCGACGGCGCCCTGCAGCTCGGCGGACAGGTCGTCGCACACGTCGCGCACCAGACGCGGCACGTCCACCGCGCGGAGATCCAGGTGCCCGCCCACGGCCGCGAACTCGAGCACCTCCTTGATCAGGACCCGCATCCGGTCTGCGCTGCGCTCGGCGCGCGTCAGCAGCTCGCGCATGGTCCGCACGTCGGGCTCGGGCTCCTCGGTGAGCCCCGACAGGAGCTCGAGCGTGCCGGCGAGCGCACCCAGCGGGTTGCGCAGGTCGTGACTGACCTGACCCGCGAAGGCGGTCAGCTGGTAATTCGACCGCTCGAGCTCGTCGATGGTCGAGGCGAGCTCGCGGTTGCGCACCTCGAGCTCCAGGACGTCGACGACCCGGTCCGCCAGGTCGCGCAGCGCACGTCGCTGGTCGGCGTCGATCACGCGTTCCTGGTCGTCGTGCACGCACAACGAGCCGAAGGGCACCCCGGAGGGAGTCCTGAGCTGATAGCTGGCGTAGAAGACCGCCCGACCCGCACGGACGAACTCGTTGTCGCGGAACCTCGGGTCGTGCGCGAGGTTGGCGGATACGAGTGGCTCGGTCTCGGCCAGCACGGCGTCGCACATCGACAGCGTGCGCGGCACGTTGAACGGCTCGAGGCCGGTGCTCGCGAGCTGACGCAGCTCGTCGCCGGTGATCACCGAGACGAAGGCGGACGAGACCCCGCACACCCGCGCGGCCAGCTCGGCGAAGGCGGTCAGCTCCGGTCGGTCGACGGCACCGAGCAGGTCGTAGCGCTCGAGGGCCGCCATCCGGGCGGTGTCGTTGCTGTGGTCGACGAGCGGCTGGGTCACGGAGGTCCTGCCTGGGGAGTGGGTGGGTCGGGACCCACCCTAGGGAGGGGCGCCGACGGGCGTCGGATGTTCACACCGATCGCACACGTGGCGTCTCGGTCGCTGTGGGCGGTCCCGGTACGGCTTCGCTGCGCCGAGCCGCAGGTCAGGCGCCTGGGGAGCCTCGGTGTCCTAGGGTGAACGCCATGGCTTCCTTGGTGCTGAGCGTCATCGGCGACGACCGTCCCGGCCTGGTCTCGACCGTGGCTCGTCTGGTGGAGGAGCGGGGTGGCAGCTGGCAGCGGAGCCAGATGGCGCGTCTGGCGGGCAAGTTCGCCGGGGTCGCCCTGGTGGACGTGCCCGACGCCGAGGTCGCGGCCCTCGAGGAACAGCTCTCCGGTCTGGGCTCCGAGGGGCTCCAGGTGCGGGTCGACCGCGCCGACACCGGGTCGCGCGCGTCCGACGCCGGCGACGTGAGCCTGCGCCTGCTCGGTCAGGACCGTCCGGGCATCGTCGCCGAGATCTCGGCTGCCCTCGCGGCCCACCAGGTCGGGATCGACGAGCTCGTGACCGACGTCCGTGACGCCCCGATGGCCGGTGGCAGCCTGTTCGAGGTCGAGGCCCGGCTCTCGGTTCCTGCCGCGACCGACCTGGCGGCTGTGCGCGAGGCGCTGGAGCACCTCGCCGACGAGCTGATGGTCGATCTCTCGCTGGAGCCGACGCCTAGCGAGTGAGCACGCGCAGCGCGAGCTCGGTGGTGGCCTCGACGCCGAGGTGGTCGACCACCCGGCGCACGCGCTCGGGGTCCAGCGGCAGTCGTCCGGGACCGTTCGTCGCCTGCGGATCGAGTCCCAGGTCGAGATCCGTGCGGCCGCCCATCAGCGACAGGTTGAAGTCGAAGCGCTCGCGCGCTCCCGGTGCGCGCAGACGCTTGAGGAGGCCGGCGCTGATGCGTCGCTGGCCCTGCTCGGCGCAGTAGTCGTCGAGCGCCGCGGCCACCGTGGCTCCGTCGCAGTGCTCGAGGTCGGCCCACACCTCGTGCATCGAGCCCACCTGGGCCAGCAGCGCGGCCGCGCCCTTCTCGCCGATGCCGTCGACGCCGGGGAGGTTGTCGCTGGCGTCGCCGCGCAGGGCGGCGTACTCGAGGTAGTGCTCGGCCGTGACGCCGTACATCGCGTGGAGACGCGCCGGGTTGAGCAGGGGCGAGGCGTGCATGCCGCCGTTGATGAGCCGCAGCACCTCGGTGCTCCCGCTGATGTGCGAGAAGGCGTCGCGGTCGGAGGTGATGATGACGCAGCGCCAGCCCGACCGCTCCGCCCAGGCCGCGGCGGACGCGCTGACGTCGTCGGCCTCGAGCCCGGTCGGGGTGACGGCCAGGAGACCGAGCGCCTCGAGGAGCGCCCCCGCCCGCCCGAGCTGGTCGACGAGGTCGGGGTCCTTCTCGGCCCGACCCGCCTTGTAGTCGGGGTACAGGCCGGCGCGTACCGACGAGGTCTTGTCGTCGAGCCCGAGCACGACGGCGTCGGGGGTGAACGACTCGATCGCCTCGATCACCTGACGCACCATCCCGTGCAGGGCCCAGGCCGGGCGGCCACCGCGGTCGTGCAGCCCCGTGCCCTGGCGCGCGTGGTGGTTGCGGTGCAGGAGCGAGGGCGCGTCGATGCAGAGCAGCAGGCGGGTGGGGGAGTCGGTCGAGGTCGTCATGGCGGTGGTCCCACGCTAGAGGTGTGCGGCGGCCCGGACCAGTCGCCGGCGTCGTTCTCAATGCAGGAGCTTGAGGCCCGCCACGCCGCCCACGATCATCAGCAGCAGGAGCACCTTGAGCAGCGAGGCCGACTCCGCGCCGGTGGCCATCGCGTAGGCGACGGTGAGGCTCGCGCCGATGCCGACCCACACGGCGTACGACGTGCCGACGGGCAGCTCGCGCATCGCGTAGGCGAGACCCAGCATGCTCAGCGTCACCGAGATCGCGAACACGACCGTGGGCGTGAGCCGGGTGAGGCCGTCCGAGCGGCCCAGGGCGGTGGCCCACACCGCCTCGAGCACGCCGGACAGGACCAGGACCAACCAGGACATGACATCTCCTCGGGGCCGTCTTGTCGCACACCGGGTACGGCACCCACTCGTCCGGGAGCCCGGACACGCTGCCGGGCTCTGGCTCCAGTGTGGCAAACGGGGCCGCGTCGTCTAGATTCCGTGCGTGAGCGCACAGGCCCCTTCCGCAGTCATCCTGATCCGTGCCGAGCGGTTCGTCCCCAACCAGGCGACCGCCGCGGACAACGCCTTCCAGTCGTCCCCGCCCGAGGGACAGCCCGACGACCTGACCTCGGCGCAAGCGCTCGCGGAGATGGATGCCGTCGCGGAGGCGCTGCGCGCCGCCGGCGTGCGGGTCCACGTCTTCGCCGACGGCGACCACACCCGCCCCGACAGCGTCTTCCCCAACAACTGGCTCTCCACCCACGCCGGCGGCAGCGTCGCGGTCTACCCGATGTACGCCTCCAACCGTCGGCACGAGCGCCGTGCCGACGTCCTCGAGATGCTGAAGTCGTCCTACCGGGTGCAGACGATCGTCGACTACTCCGGCCTGGAGCCGGACGGGATCTTCCTCGAGGGCACCGGCGCGATGGTGCTCGACCACATGTCGCGCGTCGCCTACACGGCGGTCAGCCACCGCGCCGACACGCACGTGCTCGAGCGCTTCTGCACCGACTTCGGCTACGAGCCGATGGCCTTCGACGCCGTCGACTCCGCGGGCGTGCCGGTCTACCACACCAACGTGATGGCCTGCATCGGCACCGACGTCGCCCTGATCGCCCTGGAGATGATCCCCGACGAGGTACGACGGGCTGCCGTGCGCGAGCGACTGACGGTCAACGGCCGCGCGATCGTCGAGCTGACCGAGGAGCAGGTGCGCGAGTTCGCCGGCAACGCGGTCGAGCTGTGCGGGCGCACCGAGGACGGCCGCCGTCACTACGTGATGGCCATGTCGTCGCGGGCGCGCCGCAGCCTGCGGCCCGACCAGGTGGCGGTGATCGAGGAGTCCTGCACGATCGTCGACGTCGACATCCCCACGATCGAGCTGGCGGGTGGATCGGTGCGTTGCATGATCGCGGGCATCCACCTCGACCGGCGTCGCGGCCTCGACCTGCCCTCGCCGGCCACGGTCGCCATCGACGAGAACCCGCACACCGCCGACGGGAGCGACCTCGCCGTCCAGCACTGACGCCGGCGCCGGGGACGCGCCTCGTTGCGCGCCTCGCTCCCGCGTGCCACCCTATTAATGACCGATCGGTCAGTAATGTGGCACGACGTGGCCCACCCGTTGGAGGAGCGATGACGCTGACGCACGAGCTCGACGAGCTGGAGCTGCAGGAGCTGCAGGAACGGTTCGACGCGGTGATCGCGCGCGCCGACCGGATCGAACCGCGCGACTGGATGCCCGCGGGCTACCGACGCACGCTGGTCCGGCAGGTCGCGCAGCACGCGCACTCCGAGATCATCGGGATGCAGCCCGAGGGCGGATGGATCAGCCGCGCCCCGTCGCTGCGGCGCAAGGCCGTGCTGCTGGCCAAGGTGCAGGACGAGGCCGGTCACGGGCTCTACCTCTACTCGGCCTGCGAGACGCTCGGCTGCTCGCGCGACGAGCTCACCGAGATGCTCATCGACGGGCGCCAGAAGTACTCCTCGATCTTCAACTACCCGGCGTTGTCGTACGCCGACGTCGGCACCATCGGGTGGCTCGTCGACGGCGCGGCGATCTGCAACCAGGTGCCCCTGTGCCGCACCTCCTACGGGCCCTACGGCCGCGCCATGATCCGGGTCTGCAAGGAGGAGTCCTTCCACCAGCGCCAGGGCTACGAGCTCCTCGCGACGATGATGCGCGGCACCGACGAGCAGCGCGCGATGGTGCAGGAGTCCGTCGACCGGTTCTGGTGGCCGGCCCTGATGATGTTCGGCCCTCCCGACGACGACTCTCCCAACACCGCCCAGTCGATGGCGTGGGGCATCAAGCGCAACACCAACGACGACCTGCGCCAGCGGATGGTCGACATGACCGTGCCGCAGGCCGAGGCTCTCGGGGTGACGCTGCCCGACCCCGACCTGCGCTGGAACGAGGAGCGTGGCTCCTACGACTTCGGCTCCCCGGACTGGGCGGAGTTCAAGAAGGTGATCTCGGGCAACGGACCCTGCAACGAGCAGCGCATCGCCCACCGTCGCCGGGCCTGGGAGGACGGCGCGTGGGTCCGCGAGGCGGCGACCGCCTTCGCGGCCAGGACCGCGGGGACGCCGTCCGGTGCGTCCGCGGGGGAGGGTGAGCGATGAGCGGCGTCGACGGCGGGTGGCCGCTCTACGAGGTCTTCGTGCGCGGCAAGCGCGGCCTCAACCACGTGCACGTCGGCTCGCTGCACGCGGCCGACGACCAGATGGCCCTGCTCCACGCCCGCGACGTCTACACCCGACGCAACGAGGGCGTCAGCATCTGGGTGGTGCGCGCCGATGCCGTCACCGCCTCGAGCCCCGACGAGAAGGACCCCCTCTTCGCGCCGAGCGGCGACAAGGTCTACCGGCACCCGACCTTCTACGAGATCCCCGACGAAGTCCCCCACATGTGAGGAGCGAGCCATGACCGGCACGCACGAGCACGAGTCCGTCTACGACGGGCTGCTGGGCAGCGACGACTCCCAGTGGGCCTTCGGCACCGACTTCGAGGACCCCCTGGCCGGGATCGACACCACCGTCCCGGACGGCGTCGACCCGCACGACCTCGCTCGCTACTGCCTCATGCTGGGCGACGACGCCCTGGTGATGTCGCAGCGGCTCTCGCAGTGGTGCAGCCGCGCGCCCGACCTCGAGGAGGACATCGCGCTGGCCAACATCGCCCTCGACCTCCTGGGCCAGGCCCGGCTGCTGCTGGCCCGCGCGGCCGCCGCCGACCCGGCGCTGGTGCCGGCGCTGCCGGAGGGCTCGCCGGTGCCGCCGGAGGACGCCCTGGCGTTCTTCCGCGGCGACCGCGACTTCTGCAACGTGCGCCTCGTCGAGGCCGAGAACGGCGACTTCGGCCGGACGATGGCGCGCCTGGTCGTGTTCTCCGCCTGGCGTCTTGCGCTCCTGCAGCGGCTGCGGGGGAGCCGCGACACGGTGCTGGCCGCGGTCGCGGCCAAGGGGGTCAAGGAGATGACCTACCACCGCGACTACGCCGCCCGGTGGTTCCTGACGCTGGCGCGGGGCACGGCGGAGTCCCGGTCGCGGGTCGAGGCCGGACTGCGTGCGACCTGGCCCCTCGTGACCGAGCTCTTCGAGGCGCACCCGGTCGAGGCACGGGTCAGCGAGGCGGGCGTCGGCGTCGACCCGGGCGTCGTACGGACCGAGGTCGACGTGGTGCTCGACGAGGTCCTCACAGCCAGCGGGCTGGGGCGGCCCGACGTGAACCCGCTGGCGCGGGTGCGCGGTGAGAACGGGCGTCACGGCCTGCACACCGAGGCATTCAGCCGCCTCCTCGCTGAGATGCAGGTCGTGGCGCGAGCGCATCCCTCGGGGTCCTGGTGAGTACCGTCGGTGGCGTGAGCGCCGAGGACGCACGTCGGGTGGCGGTGCGGGTGCGCGACCCCGAGCTGCCGATGCTGACCCTCGAGGACCTCGGCGTCCTGCGCGAGGTGCAGGTCGTCGGCGGCTGCGTGATCGTGACGCTGACCCCGACCTACTCGGGCTGCCCGGCGCTGGCCACCATGCGTGACGACGTGGTGCACCGTCTGCACAACCACGGGTTCCACGAGGTGGAGGTGCGCATCAGCCTCGACCCGCCCTGGTCGAGCGACGACATCACCCCCCGAGGGCGGCGGGCACTGGAGGAGCACGGCATCTCCGCGCCGGGACCCGCCCCCGACTCGAGCGGGCCCGTCCCGCTCTCGCTCCTCCCCACGCAGCGGGTGGTGACCTGCCCGCGCTGCGGCGCCCGCGAGGCCACGCTGACCTCGGAGTTCGGAGCGACCGCCTGCAAGGCCCTCTACCGCTGCACGCAGTGCCTCGAGCCGTTCGAGCACGTCAAGGAGATCTGATGACCGCGCCGGCCCGGGCCGAGTTCCACCCGTTGACGGTCTCCCGCGTCGACCGGCTGACCGACGACGCCGCGGCCGTCAGCTTCGACGTCCCCGACGACCTCCGGGCGGCGTACGACTTCGGCGCCGGGCAGTCGGTGACCGTGCGTCGGACGATCGACGGTCACGAGCACCGTCGGTCCTACTCCGTCTGCGCGCCGGTCGGCCGTGCGCCGAGGATCGGCGTGCGCGAGATCCCCGACGGCGTCTTCTCCCGCTGGCTGGTCCGCGACGTGCGTCCGGGCGACGTCGTCGACGTGCAGACGCCGACCGGTCGGTTCCGGGCCGACCCCGGCGAGGGTGCCAGTCACCTCTGCATCGCGGCGGGGTCGGGCATCACGCCGATGCTGTCGATCGCCGCGACCGTCCTCCAGCACCCCGAGGCCCGGGTCACGCTGCTCTACGGCAACCGCACCAGCGCGTCGGTGATGTTCGCCGAGGAGCTGGCCGACCTGAAGAACCGCTTCGGACCCCGCTTCCACCTCGTCCACGTGCTCTCCCGCGAGCCGCGCGAGGTCGACCTCTTCTCCGGACGCCTGGACGCCGAGCGCGTGCGGACCCTGGTGGAGACGCTGGTGCCCGTCGACGACCTCGACCACGTCTGGCTGTGCGGTCCGCTCGCGCTCGTCGAGGGCGCCTGCGAGGTGCTGCTCGACCTCGGGGTCGACCGCGAGCGGGTGCACGTCGAACTCTTCCACGTCGACGAGCCCCCGCCGCCGCTCACCCGGGTGGACCCGACCGCGCCGGGCGAGACGAGCGCCGTCACCGTCGTCCTCGACGGCCGGTCGACCACCCTGGCGCTGCCCCGCGACCGGAGCGTGCTCGACGGTGCCCAGGCGACGCGCAGCGACCTGCCGTTCGCCTGCAAGGGCGGGGTCTGCGGCACCTGTCGGGCCAAGCTGTGCGACGGCGAGGTCGACCTGCGGCGCAACTACGCGCTCGAGGAGCACGAGCTCGAGCAGGGTTTCGTGCTGGCCTGCCAGGCCTACCCGGTCAGCGACACGCTCACCGTCGACTTCGACGCCTGAGCGGTCGTTCGACGACGTCGCTACGCGGACGGCGGTGCGACGAGGCCGTCGAAGGCGAGGGTGGTGATGGTCTCGGCGAGCACGTCCGCGTCCACGGGTCCGCCCGGGCGGTACCACTCGGCGAGCGAGTTGACCATGCCGAAGAGCAGCCGGCTCACGAGGTCGGGGGAGAGGTCGCCACGCACGGTCCCCTCGTCGACGGCGTCCTGCACGAGCGCCGCCAGCTGCTCGTCGATGGTGCGCCGCCGGGCCAGGGCGGCGAGCTCGACCTCGGAGTTGCCGTGCACGCGCAGGAGCAGCGTCACGGCCGGCAGGTGCGCGACGAGGATCTCCACCGACTCACGCACGACGGTGCGCAGGCGCGCGGCCGCGCTCGCGCCCCCGGCTGCGGTGGTGGCGGTCTCGACCGCGGCCGCCAGTCCGTCGAGGGCCTCGTCGAGGGCGGCCGAGAGCAGCGCCTCCTTGGAGTCGACGTGGTGGTAGATCGCCGACTTCGTCAGTCCCAGCTCGCGGGCGAGGTCGCCCATGCTGGTGCCGTCGTAGCCCTGCCGGTTGAACAGGTCGATCGCCCGTCGGAGCACGGTCTCCTGGTCGTAGCCCGGTCGGCCGCGCCGCGGGACGGCGTCCGACGCCAGGGGACCGGTCATGGCGCCGAGTCTGTCACGCGCCGACGGGTCGTCGCTCGCCGTCACGGTCCATCCTCCGGCCCCACCAGGCTCCGCCGACGATCAGGAGCAGCAGCGCCGACCCGCCGGCGAACAGGCCCCAGGGCTCGGTGCCGTAGGCCCCCAGGGCGGCGTAGGCAAGGCTGCCCGGGATCATGCCGACCGCGCTGCCGAGCACGTAGTGCCGCAACCGGATGCCGGTGAGACCGGCGGCGTAGTTGATCACGATGTAGGGGACCAGCGGCACCAGCCGTACGACCATGACCGCCGTGACCCCGTGCTCGCGCAGCAGGTCGTCGACCTCGGCCAGGCGGCCGCGCGTGAGTCGGTCGACCAGGTCGCGCCCGAGCAGGCGGCCGATGCCGAAGGCGACCACCGCTCCGACGAGGGCCGCGAGCAGGGAGAGCGTGGCGCCGGGCAGCAGGCCGAACAGGGCGCCGCCGGCGGCTGTGAGCAGGGCCTTGGGACAGGGGATCAACGACAGCCCGAGGTAGAGCGCCAGGAACACGAGGGGTCCCCACGCGCCCGCGGCGTCCACGTCGGCGCGCATGCCGTCGACGTCCGGCGTGCCCAGGACCACCGCCAGCACGGCCAGCCCGATCAGCAGCAGCGCGAGCGCTGCCGCCTTGAGCTGCGTTGCTCGGGTCATGTGGGGCCTACGTTCGGGACGAGGGAGTGATGATCGGATCGGGAGGCCATCAGTGTCGCAGCCTGGGAACGTCCAGGGTGCGGCCCCGGGCCCGGCCGGGCCGGGCGGTCGGCGCGGCATAGGGTCGCGGGGTGGGCTTCGGAGACAGGATGCACTCGGCACTGGTGAAGCGCGACCCCGAGGCGGAGCGCGAGCTGCCCGAGCAGGTACGCGCCGACATCCCCCGCAACGCCTCGCGCCTGATCGGCGCTCACGCCCTGCAGTCCTCCGGTGATCAGGCGACCAAGACCTCGACGGTGCTGCCGTGACTCTTCGCCTCGCTCGGGGTGCCGCCCGCGCTCACCGGCGTGCTCGTGCCGATCCGGGAGTCGGGGTCGATGCTTCCCCAGGCGCTGCTGACGCCGCTGGTCCTCCGGGTGCGGCACCGGAAGTGGGTGTTCGTCACGGGCGCGCTGGTCCAGGCGTCGTCGGTCGCCGTCATGGCACTGGCGGCCGCGGTGGGTAGCGGGTTGGTTGCCGGGCTCGTGATCGTCGCCGCGCTCGCCGTCTTCTCGCTGGGTCGCTGCCTGGGCTCCATCTCGTCCAAGGACGTGCAGGGCCGGACCGTGCCCAAGGGGCAGCGGGGACAGATCAACGGGTTGGCGACCGTCGCGTCCGGACTGGTGGCCCTCACCCTCGGACTCGGTGTGCGTCTCTTCGGTGGATCAGAGCTCCGTGCCGAGCAGCTCGCCTGGCTCCTGGCCGGCGGCGCGGCCTGCTGGGTGGGCGTGGCCGCCGTGTATGCCGGCATCCGTGAGCCGGCCGACCAGGGGACCGCACCGCGTGCTCGACCGCGTGACGGCGCGGACCGGAAGGAGCCCGGCGTCCTCGCCCAGAGCTGGGGGCTCCTGCGTGACGACCGTGACTTCAGGCTCTTCGTGACCGTGCGCTCCCTGCTGCTCGTCTCCGCGCTGAGTCCGCCGTTCGTGGTGACGCTCGCAGTGAGCTCGGGATCGGAGGGGCTGGCCGGGCTGGGCAGCTTCATCATCGCCTCGGGGCTCGCGGCCCTGATCGGCGGCGGGATCTTCGGGCGGTGGGCCGACCGCTCGAGCGCCGGCCTGATGAGCGTCGGTGCCGCGACGGCGTCGCTGGTGATCGTGGCGCTCGTCGTGATCGTGACGCTGCCCGCCTTCTCCGAGGAGTCGGCGTGGTCCGACGGATTCTTCGTCGGCGCCTTCTTCCTGCTCACGCTGCTGCACACCGGCGTGCGGGTGGGGCGCAAGACCTATGTCGTGGACATGGCCGAGGGCGACCAGCGCACGACCTACGTCGCGGTGTCGAACTCCGCGATGGGCATCATCCTGCTCGTGGTCGGAGGCGTCAGCTCGCTGCTGGCCGTCGCCGCGGTGGAGTGGGCCCTGCTGTTCCTGGCTGGCATGGGGATCGTGGGGGTGTTCGCCGCACGGCGGCTCCCCGACGTGTCGCACGGCGCGGGCTGAGGCCGGAGTCGATCCTCCGGGACCATCGGTCCGTGCGGGGGTGGTGGGTCACCAGGTGTCGACGGTGGCGTGCATCGCCGCGATCTGCTGGTGGATCTCGTCGGCGTCGGCGCCGGAGCGCAGGACCACCTGGAGCCCGAGCAGGAACGTCGTGAACAGGTCCGTACGCGCCTGCACGAGGACCGAGTCGACCGCCTCGTCGGGGCACGTCTGTGCCACGAGGTCGTGGATCTGCTCGCGCATCTGGCGGCGGTAGTCGGTGGAGAAGTCGTAGCCGGGCAGGACCCCGCGCAGCTCGTTGGAGGCCATCACCATCAGGCAGCCGTCGCGCCCGCGCTCGGAGACCGCGTCGGCCTCGAAGAGGTCGAGGAACCGGTGGGCTCCCTCGACGCCGGGACCCACCTGGTCGATGAGCGCCGCGAACATCGCGATGCGCTCGGCGAGGTAGCGCCGCAGCACCGTCGCGAAGAGCTCTTCCTTGGAGCCGAACGTGCGGTAGAGGCTCGGCTTGTGGACGCCGCTCGCCGCCACGATGTCGGCCATCGAGGTCTGGGCGTACCCCTGTCGCCAGAACAGAGAGGTCAGCTCGGCGAGCACGG